>JAOUFP010000499.1 GCA_029858145.1 Nitrospirota bacterium
AGGCAACACGGGAAATCAGCGTCAAGTCCGAGTCTGAAAAGGGAGATATCAGGGTTTATGAGATAACGGTAACTGTTGCCTGGCCGCCGTCGGGCAGTTTCAGAATTAAGGGCTTGAGGACTGCACATGTATCTGAAGAATAAGGGCTTTACCCTCATCGAACTGGTCATCTCCATTACTCTTTCCGTAGTCATTATTGTCATCCTTCTGGCCGCCATGAGGCTTGCGTACAAGTCCCAGGCAAAAGGGTCGGAAAGGGTAGATATTACCCAGCGGACAAGGATTTTGGGAGACAGGCTCACCTGGCTCATCAGGGGTGCGTATCCGTTTTTCGTCAATAAAGCCGACGAACAGAAACTCTTCTTCGAGGGCGAGTCCGACAGGATCGGCTTTGTCACCACCAGTGTGGACAGTTACGGAAAAGGTCCGGAGGATTCAGCGGGACTCAAATGGGTTACTGTTTTTGCCGACAGGGACGGTCTGAAGATACGGGAAAAGGTTTTTTTCCTCGAAGACGTGTTTGATGATGAAGGCGGCAAGGTATATCTGCTTGACCCCGGGGTGAAAAAGCTGGAATTTGAATATTACGATGTCCCTGAAGATGAAAAACAGGGGGAACAGACGGGGGACTGGGTTTCCGAGTGGGACCCTGATGAAAAAAAGTATATCCCGGCTGCCGTAAAATTCAGGATAACTTTTGAGCATGAAGACAAGACTGTTGAAATGCCTGAAATCATTGCAAGAATTAACGCGCAGCGGATGACCGGGAATCCCTGAGCTTTTTGAGAAACGGGAAACTGAAGAAAAGATCAAAAGAAGACAAATTTATAAGAAACTACTTTTTCCGTCTCAGCTTTTTCTGCTCGAACATCGATTTATCAGCCTCGGCCAGCAATTCGTCGATAGAACTGCTGCCTTCCGATACCCCGACACATACCGAGAGAAAGAAGCTGCGCTTTTCCGACCCGTTGTGCCTTTCAAAGTTTTCCTGCAGACGACGTATGATCGTTTTCATATTGTCCGCGTCCGGCTCAACAGGGATGACCACAAACTCATCCCCGCCGATACGCGCAATGATGTCGGGCTCTCTGAAAGTGGTCCTCAGCACATTGGCGGTATCAATCAAGGCGATATCTCCTACGTGATGCCCCAGTCTGTCGTTTATCTCTTTCAGGTTGTTCACGTCAATGTATAACATGAAAATTTCTTTTTTATTGCGTCTGGCCAACTTCAACTGCTGTTCTGCAAGGCTGAAAAAACCTCTCCGGTTAAATAATCCCGTAAGCTCATCGGTAACCGACATCATGCGCAGCTGCTCCTGCATCTTGACATTCTTTATCCTTGCCATCAGCTCTGTAAAGGTAAACGGCTTTCTGATAAAATCAGATGCGCCTGATTCAATGGCGCTGTCGTATGAAAACTCATCCCCAAATCCTGTCATCATGATAACGAGCATGCGGGGGTTGATTTTTTTCGCCTTCTCGGTGAGTTCAAAACCTCCGATACCGGGCATTGATATGTCTGTCAGCATAACATCAAAAGAAATCGTATTGAGCAGTTCAAGCGCCGCATCTCCTCTTGTTGCCGTGTGACAGCGATATCCCTCATAAGTCAATATCTCCTGAAGCATATTAACTATGGATATTTCGTCGTCAACAACCAAAACAGCGCCTTTTGTCTGAATAGCATCCGTCATAATCAGATTTCCTGCGTCATTTCTGTGCGCAATCTCCTCCCGTTATTATACCACACGCTCTGAATGCTGAAACTGCTTGTATCCCTTCAGTACATATGAGACTGATAGAGGGGTTTAGTATCAACCATGATGTCATGATCACGAAGAAACTGCAAGGGGGATTTGAGATTGAGGGCGGCATGGGGTCTAATGCAGTTATAGGTATATTCCCATTTAATAAGTTGAGGATTAAGTGCAGAAACACTCCGGGGACAGTCTGCAACCTCATGAAATTCTTCGGTATGGGTGCGGTTTGCTCTCTCAACAGACCCATTCAGTTTAGGACTCCCAGGAGGCAGGACATACAGTTTGATGCCGAGGTTTTTACATGCTTCCTCGAACTCGGCGTAGAACTCCGATCCCCCGTCGACCTGGATAGCACGAATACGGAAAGGCATTCGTCGCTGGAGGGTTTCAATAAAAAGCCTTGCAGTGACGGCAGTTGCCCGGCGATGGACCTCTA
>JAOUFP010000500.1 GCA_029858145.1 Nitrospirota bacterium
CAGTCCGGTCTCTTCTTTTGCCTCGCGGACCACTGCCGCTTCAAGCGTCTCGCCGCAGTCAACGAACCCTCCGGGCAGAGCCCATCCTTCCGGGGGATTTGTTCTTTTTATTAAAATAATTCCATCCGAATACCGGATGATCGCGTCTACCGTGGGAACAGGGTTTTTCTGGTTATTGCTGGCTTTCAAACCGGATGTCTATATCTTTTTCAGGGACGATTGTCGAAACCGCATGCTTGTAGATGAGCTGCTGGTTTACGTCTTTTACAAGGATGACAAAATTATCAAAACCTTTGACGAAACCTTTCAGTCGCACCCCGTTTGTCAAGAAGATTATCACCGGCACCTTGTCTTTCCGCAGCTGGTTAAGATAACTATCCTGAAAACTCTGGCTCTTGCTAATAGGCATTGCTACCCCCCTGTTTCCTTAAATAGATGCGCATCGAGCAACATTTTCATTTACCATAAATGATTTGTGCTAATTATTCAAGAGCTTTGATGCCTGATAATCAAAGTGTATCTATCTTCCGGATGTTTTGCAAGAGAAAACATCCGGGCAGACCCGCATCAGCAGGTCTTTAATCGCAAGAAATACGCTGCTGCTGTCGAATATGCCGGTCACATCGATCCAGAGGATATTCTCCTCTTTTCTGAACCACGTAAACTGTCTTTTTGCGTATCTCCGGCTGTTCCGCTTGATGAGGCGGAGCGCCTCTTCCTTGTCTATTTCCCCGTTAAGATACAACGCCAGCTCTTTATATCCGATCGCCTGCATCGCTGTCCTGTCAGGGTGTTTGGCGAGCAGCGATTCCGTCTCCTCCAGCAGGCCCGCCTCGAACATCTTGTCGACGCGCCCATCGATTATCCGGTAGAGTTCCTTTCTCTCCCTGGTCAAGCCTATCTTGACAAAATCATACGGCAGCGGACTGGTGAGATCTTTCCGCAGGCGAGAGACCTTGTCCCTGATCTTCAGGCATACTTCGATCGCCCGTACGACGCGCCGCACGTCATTTTTCTGGATGTTCTCCGCTGCTTCGCGGTCCAGACGGACAAGGTATGAATAAAGCGAGCCCGGAGACTTTTGTTCCATCAAGAGCAGTTCTTCCCTCAGGGGCAGGTCAGCGGAGGGTCCCCCGAAGAGGCCCCTCGTCATCGCCTTTATGTAGAGTCCCGTGCCTCCGACAATGACGGGAATCCGGCCTTTTTGATGGAGCCCTTCTATGATCCCGGCCACTGCTTCGATATATTGTCCGGCACTGTATGATTGCGTCGGCTCGATAATATCTATCATATGGTGTTTCACTTCAGCCAGTTCCTTCCCTGAAGGTTTCGCGGTGCCTATGTCCATGCCGCGGTAGATCTGCATCGAGTCGGCGCTGATGATCTCCGTGTCAAGCTCCTTTGCGAGCTGGATGGATGCGCCGGTTTTCCCGACCCCGGTGGGGCCGAGCAGGACGATGACCTTTTTCATTTTCTCTTGAAAAGTCTGCTGAGATCGTGAAGAGAGTAAAATACCCTGGTCGGTCTGCCGTGAGGGCACTGGTCGGGATGTTCCGTCTTTTCGAGATCGGCGAGCAATTCCGAGAGTTCTTCCTGCGACATGATCTTTTTCCCCCTGATCGAGCTGTGGCAGGCGATGCGCGCGGCGATACTGTCCCTGAGAGACTGGAAAGAAGTATTCGGCTCCATGAATCCGGCGGCGATATCTGAGAGTATGCCGGCAATGCCGGCATCGTCGAGTTCGTCGGGGACTGTCCTGACGATTACCGTTGAATCGCCGAAATCATCTACCTCTAAACCGAAGGCCGATAACATCTCCCTGTTTTCAAGCAGTGCAGCATGCTCTTTTGCGGAGACCCTCACCTGCTTCGGGAAAAGGAGTTGGCGTGTCATTGACGGCAACCCCTTCCGCAGTTTTTCGTACAGAATTCTTTCATGGGCCGCGTGATGGTCTATGATGGTGAGGCCGCCTTTGCCGGAGACCGCGACGAAGGTATCTCCCAGGTAAATGAACGGCAGGGAAGGCCGGTAGCTGAATTCGAGGTTCTCGGAGGCAATGGCCTGACCCTGCGGCAGGGAGGATATCCCGGGAGGCAGCCAACCCTGTAATGAAGGCGCTTCGAAAACTGCACCCGGAGCTTCAGTGAATTGTCTGGCATACTCAGAGCGGTCCCCTTTTACCCGTTCGCGCAGCC
>JAOUFP010000086.1 GCA_029858145.1 Nitrospirota bacterium
GTCATGTGGGGAGAAGAGAGTGAATTCAAGGTTACGGGGACGCTGGCACAATTTGATGTCACTCACCGACTCCCTGAGATTCGTGTCCCAACCTTGGTTATAGTGAGTACCAGTGACATTCCAACGGTGGCCATGGCCCAAAAGACGGCGCAATTGATACCCGACGCCCGGCTTGAAGTGTTTGAACACTCACGGCATTTCCCGTTTATCGAAGAGCCAGACAAATTCTTGAACGTCATACGTCAGTTCATCCAGGACAAGCCACAATAACGCAGGGGGGCGGCCTGACACCGGGTTCCAGCCGACGTTGCTCCGCGTGCGGCTGAACCCGACCGTTAAGGCTGTCAGTTATTACCGAAAATCCGCAAAAGTTTCAGCTCTCAATACCTATTTGTTCGTCGGTGAATCTCGCAGCGTTTATGAGCAATACGATTTTGCGGGGTAGGAGGTGAAAGACACAAAATCTTCTTCGTATATATGGCAAAATTAAAGATAATTACTATATACCCACGGGGTGTCCGTGGAACTCTGTGGTCCTTAGACTCCTAAAAATATTCCATCATGCATTTTGTTCGCTTTCATCATACATTGCGGTTCTAATGCACTCATGGATAGCATCTTCAAGGGTGCATTTTTTTGTCTCAAATGATTTATGCCTCTCAATCATTCTCGTCAGTTGATTTACTTCCTCATCAGTGAGAGTGATGGTCATTTGCATGTTGGGCCTCCCTTAACTGGCAGTATTGCTATAAGTATAACAAACAAGAGGACCGATGCTCCCATCCTTCTTTAATTCAAGGAGAGACACAGACAATAGAGAAGGAAAGCGGACTTTGGAAAGTCCGGCAATAGTCATCGATTATCAGCCGGCCTCAGGTCACTTTTTGTCTTCCTTTTTGGCCAATGATTTTATATAGGCTATCAGGTCTTTCATCTCCTGCGACTGCGGATCCAGGGGGCGGCCCTTGTTCGCCGTCAGAATGCATGTGTTAATCGCGTCCTCCAGGCTATTCCGTTCACCAGAACAGCTGCTCCATGTGGTTTTTCCAACTGAACAGGCATGTTCCAACCCCTTCCCCCTGGGATGGCATGCATTACAGCTTACTCCAAAAGATGAGCCGCTTAGCTTCGGATCATTGAATAGGATCTTGCCTCTTTTTAAGTCGCCTTCAGCAAAAGCGCTTGCAGAAAGGACAATTACGGCTGTGATCAATAGCAACCTAAAAATAATTTTCATGTCATTACTCTCCGGTCACAGAAAGTTTTACATAATATGAAAAGCACTGTCAAGACATTTATACGCCCTTGGCTATCGAGGAAGCCCCTGAGTTTTTTCAAAGGCGGCTTGCCCCGGCGCCTCATTTATCTGTTATGCATACTTCTACCGGCAGTCATCGCAGTTGCACTTTTTTGAAACGCGTTAAGCAGCAGGGGATAAGCGTAATTGTCTGTGAAGCAGCTCTTGGTTCATTTCTTTTATACCGACGTGCCGCCATTAAGATAGGTCAACGCAAAATGATCCGGAGACTCCGGGATGTTGAGTGCTGTTCGCTATTTTTTTATGATAATGCCCTCACAAAGCTGAGGATAAGGATGCGGACTGAAATCAGCAGTTGCCCGCACAAAAACCGCAAATCACGCAGACAAATAACAACGACGTGCAAGTAGGGCTGATATTCGTGAAAGAACTAAAAGGAAAAGCTGTTTATGTCAAACTGGTCGATATTTATTAGACTGAGATTTCTCGTCAATAAAACTTACTGACTTTAGGACGAAAGACAAAGGGCAGGATTGCTCCTGCCCTTTGTGATAAGTATAGAAAAAACTGTCCGCCTATTCAACCGGAAACGTCGGCCTCGGATACAACCCCGCAGCCTTCACAATACCCTCAATCGCAGTCTCCCACTCGATCGCCTGGATATGGACACCCTTGACGCCGGGGGTCTCAAGGACCTGGTGGATAAGCTCGACCGTGATCTTGAGCCCTTCCTGCTCCTGCAGTTCCTTTGCCTTCTTCTTGTCCTCTCCGGCAGCCGCTTTCGCCTTGGCCATCCGGTCGATGAGCGCCTTCGGGACTGACACGCCGGCAACGGATGAGTCCATATACTTGAGCATCATGGCGCTCTTCGGGACGATGATGCCGCCGAGGATAGCGGTCCGCTCATGGAGACCCATGTTTCGGATCTTCTCCATCTGGGAGCGGAAGAGTTCGATATCATAGATGCCCTGTGTCTGGATGAAATCAGCGCCTGAGTTCACCTTCTTCATGAGATTCATCGGCCTGAAATCAAGCGGGTCGCCCATGGGGGTCCATGACGCGCCGATGAAATACTTCGGTGCCACTTCCAGCTTGTCGCCGCCTTCCTGCAGGCCCTCGTCCCGCATCTTCTTGAGGATGCCGACGAGCTGGCAGGTATCCACGTCATAGACGTTCTTTGCGCCGGGATGGCCCTTGAGCCTGCCGGCAGCGCTGAACTTCTGGTGGTCACCCGCGAGGCAGAGGCAGTTTTTGAGCCCCAGCGCAGCAGCGCCGAGGAGGTCCGCCTGCATGGCGATCCGGTTCCGGTCGCGGCAGGTCATCTGCATAACCGGTTCGAGCCCTTCCCTGAGCGCCAGCACCGCCGCGGCGATACTGGAGATGCGGACCACCGCTGTCTGGCAGTCGGTGATGTTCGCGGCATCGCAGAACCCCTTCAGGATCTGCGCCTTTTTTATGACTTCGTGGGGGTCAGCGCTCATCGGCGGACCAAGTTCCGCCGTTACCGCCGGTTGACCACTCAGGATGACTTTTTCAAGATTGCTTCCGCATTTCATATCGTGTAACCTCCCCCTTAACCTTTCTTCTCTTCTTGCTGTTCAATTTCCCGGAGATGCTCGATGACGATCCTCCTAGGACCGCCGTGAGTGCTGGGCGACCAGTTCCGGGGCGGCAGGACCTCAGCGAGTTTTTCGAGCGTGCCGAGCTGCTTCATGCGTTCCACGATAAGGAACCACGCGCAGTCTACCTCATCGCTCACCTCGCACTTGCCGTTCTTCGTTCCCCCGCAGGGTCCGTTCATAAGCGACTTTGAGCAGCGCACGATCGGGCAGATGCCTCCGGTCAGATGAAGGATGCAGTTGCCGCACCCTCCGCAGAGTTCAGTGAAGTCTCCCGGCTGCTGCACAGCGCCGTAAAACGAGGTGTTGATGCCCGGATAGACCGGTATCGTGCCGGTCCGGTCGGCAAGGAAGTTGACTCCCACGCCGCAGGCGGTAGAGAGAATAAGATCATACGTCTTCACCTCGTCCATGACCGGCTCAAAATATTCAGGCTCGCAGTGGCGCATGACAGAAAGGTAATTCACTTCCATGTCTTTCCCTTCCTGAGATGCACGCATCCGGAGAAGCGTGGCGATGGTCTCG
Source organism: Nitrospirota bacterium (assembly GCA_029858145.1). GTDB lineage: Bacteria > Nitrospirota > Thermodesulfovibrionia > Thermodesulfovibrionales > UBA6898 > JAOUFP01. The sequence goes on from JAOUFP010000086.1 coordinate 3,403, forward strand.
GCCTCCTTTTCACCGCCGGCATGGCAGATCGCCACGCAGGTGTTGCAGCCGAACACGAGGACCCTCTTTGAGTCCCTGACCATGCTCCAGATTTCATCAATCGGCTTCTGTGTTCCTACAATCATAGTTCATCACTCCTTTATATCAGTTTCTGAATACCTTTATGATTTGGCTGTTCTTAATCCCGCCTCTTTGATCCGCCCGGCAAATTCAGCACAGACAGCCGCATAGGAATTCCTGTCATGAGCGTCTGCAGTAAGTATTTCAATGCGGCCTGCCTCGATTCCGAGCATACCGATGAGCTGCTTTGCCTGGGAGACGCGCGCTGTTACCCTGTTTTTGATGCCCTTATATTTGCAGGAATTGTCAGAGCAGCGCACCACAGCCACACCATCAGCACCGCACTCCATGGCCTTCAGAAGATCGATAACATCGATACGGCTGGTGCAGTGTACCGGGACCTTGCGCACATTCTCCTGCAGTTCGAACCCTTGCACACCCACATGGTGCGTACAGAGGAACGCGACAATCACCGGTTCCTGCCGCATTGGATCAACGCCGCCCACAACCGACTGCATCGTGTCGCGGAGCTCCCTGACATCGTAACTCACCATGCTGATCGCCTCTCCCGGGCATTCAGGGGCGCAGAGGCCGCATGCCTGGCAGAACTCAGGCCGGATCTCGGACCATGCCGTCACTACCGGAGCGCCATAAGGACAGATCCTCTGGCAGGTGAGACAGGCCATGCACTTCTTTGTATCCACCACAGCCCCGCCGCCGCATCCCCGGCATCGCCCTGCCTCCTTCAGCGCCGCTTCCTCATCATAGCTGAATTCGAATGCGGTAAACGCTGTGCAGCGGGTCTCTGGCGGGAGGTGATGGATCTTTATCCGCGGCTCCCGGTTGATCTTCTCCGCGACATCAGCAGGCAGCGCCGCGATCTTTTCTTTTTCGTAAGTAGGGAGGGCCCCTTCAATCTTCTCTCCCTGGAGATAAAGATGGATCGCCATGGCCGACCGGTGTCCGCTCGCCGCGGCATTGATCGCTGATCCGGGACCGGTCACGACCTCGCCTGAGACAAAAACGCCGTTGACGCTGCTCATATGCGTCTTGGGGTCCCAGACAACGCGGCCGCGCTCATCAACCTTGATCTGGCTGTCTTTGAGAAATGATATATTCGCCATCTGTCCGATTGTGATGATAATGGTATCGGCCCCGATGAGCTTCGTCTGGCTATTGTCAAACGTCGGGTTGAAACGTCCTTCCGGATCAAAGACCGAGGTGACCTTCACCACTTCGAGCCCCTTGACCTTGTCGCCTTCGCGCTTCACCGCCTTCGGCCCCCAACGGTGAGAGATCGTGATGCCCTCTTCAAGGGCCTCGTCCACCTCCCACTTCCAGGCGGGCATCTCCTCGGCGCTCTCAAGACAGACCATCTCGACATCTTTGACACCGAACCTTCTGGCCGAACGGGCAACGTCCATCGCCACGTTGCCTCCGCCGATGACGAGCACCTTGTCCCCCAGATCCGGTCTCCTGTTAAAGGCAACATCCTCAAGAAACGGAATCGCGAGCAGAACGCCGGGTCCCTCAACACCGGGGATGTTCAGCGAACGGCTCTGGGAAAGACCGACCGCGATCAGCACCGCGTCGTGCCCTTTAAGGATGTCACTCATAGTGATGTCCCTGCCGATCTCGCAATTCGTCTTCACCTCAACTCCTTTGGCGACCACATCATCGATGTCTTCCTGGAGGGTTTCTCTCGGCAGACGATAGGGCGGGATCGCGGTAGCAAGCATGCCGCCGAGGACAGGGTGGCGTTCGTAGATCGTGACCTGATAGCCGAGGTCCGCGAGATCGTTCGCAGCGGTAAGCCCTGAAGGGCCTGAACCGATGATGCCGATGCTCTTGTTCCTCGTTTTTTGTACGAGCTTGCGCTTGCTCCTGCGGTAGTCCGCGGAACTCTCAAGTGCAAACCGCTTCAGGTGCCTCACCGAGAGGGGTTCATCCACCGTGCAGCGCCTGCAGGCCTGCTCGCAGGGATGGTGGCAGATCATGGAGCATACTGAAGCGATCGGATTGACCGACCGGATGACTTCAAAGGCCTCGCTATAGCGCCCCTGTGCGATAAGCCCCACGTAAGCCTGCACATCCGTGTTGACCGGGCATGCGGCGCGGCATGGCGAGTAGGGTCTCGTTTCCTTCAGCGCTGCCACGCGCTCAAGATAGGATTCTCTTTTCTCTTTTACTGATTCCCCTGACATTGATCGCTCCTCATCTGTTTAATATCTCATCGCTTATGCGATTATATACTCATATTTTTCCTGCAGATTTGTTTGCCCCGTGAAAATAAGGTCTATAAATGTAACACATGCAGACCCGAGAGTTCCAATAAATTTGACCTTAAAAACAACACCCGGGTCAGTCCGAAAATGCTTTTACCAAGGGGACGCTCCTGACGAACAAGGAAGATTATTTTATGAAACAGCTCGCTTTCACACCCGTTTCAAAAGCCCGGGGATTCAGCGGGCACTCCCGAAATTTCTTCATAATTTCTATCCCGGAAGGATACGTTTCAGTCTCTTTTATTCATCAGGAAAGAAATAAAGAAAGAAAGAAGCTGAAAATCAGAAATTAATGCCGATGTCAGGGAACAAGGCGGTGAGCTGGCGCACGTTGTTCGTCAGCAGCAGTATGCCGAAGATGATCAGCAGCAGGCCGCTCGCTATCATGATCCCCCGCATATATTTGCGGATCTTCCCTGAGTAGCTGAGGAATGAGTTGAACATGAGCGATGAAAGAAAGAAAGGAAGCGCGAGTCCGAAAGAATAAACAGCGAGGAGTTTAAACCCGTAGACTGCGGAGGCCTTTGAACTCGCATAGACCAGAATCGTCCCGAGTATCGGGCCGATGCAGGGAGTCCATGCGGCAGCGAAGGTCATTCCTACAAAAAAAGTGCCGATATAGCCCGCGGGCTTTCCGGTAAGATGAAACTTTCTCTCCCTGGTCAGGAAGTCCAGCTTCAGCATGCCCGAAACAAACAGGCCGAAAAAAATGACCAGGATTCCGCCGATAATCCGTATGTAATCCTGGTATTCAAAGAGAAACCTTCCAACGACAGAAGACGATGCTCCCAACGCGATGAAGATGAGTGAAAAACCGCTGATGAAGGCGAGGGAATTCGTAATGGTGAGATAGCGTATCCTCTTTCTGTCGGCACTGCTTTTCAGGTCCTCGAATGATACGCCCGTTATAAATGAAATATAGGACGGCACCAGAGGAAGAACACAGGGAGAAAGGAAAGACAGCACGCCCGCAAGAAAGGCGAGCGAAAAAGATACATCTTTCATCGCTGCATCCCTTCCCGCACCGCGCAGTCCCCGGTGCCGCCTTTGATCTTTTCTACCGCGTGAGGGATAACATCCATGATCGCCTCAAGGCCTTCCCTCACCGCCTTCGGACTGCCCGGAAGGTTTATGATCAGGGTATTTCCCCTGACCCCTGCCACAGCCCTCGAAAGCATCGCCCGCTTCGTCTTGTGAAGCCCTGCCGAGCGCATCGCCTCAGCGATGCCCGGAATCTCTTTATCGATCACTTCCCGTGTCGCCTCAGGAGTGACGTCACGGGGTGAAAGGCCTGTGCCTCCGGTAGTCAAAACAAGGTCCACTTTTTTACTGTAAGCGATCAGCTTTTCCTTTATCAAATCTTTTTCGTCAGGGATAACTTCATAACATTCAATGGCAGCGCCTATCCCTGCAATCATCTCCCCGATGAGCGGACCGGCAAGGTCTTCGCGCTCTCCCGCTGATCCCTTGTCGCTGAGTGTCAGAATGGCAGCGGAAATCATGCGACAACCTCTACCACATCTCCAACTCTGAGCCTGCCGCCTTTGATGACCCTGATGAATATCCCCTCTTTGGGCATGACACAATCACCGGCCTGATAATAGATGGCGCAACGGGTGTGACATTCCTTCCCTATCTGGCTCACCTCTCCGACAACAGTTCCGCCGATGTTTATTTTCGTTCCAAGAGGGAGTGAGACCAGGTCGAGGCCTTCGGTAGTGATATTCTCGGCAAAGTCGCCCGGGTTCACATCAAGCCCCATATCCCGCATCTTTTCTATGCTCTCCCGTGCGAGAAGACTGACCTGTCGGTGCCATTCCGAAGATGCATGGGCATCGCCTTCGATCCCGTAATCAGCCTTCAGGAGCACCTCATCGACAGGCTTTTTTCTGACGCCCTTTTTGTCGCTTATGTTGAGCGAGACTACCTTACCCCTCATGATGATCTCCCCATGCAGGTTATCCGGAAACTGTGCATGTCCTGCCATGAACCCTTTTTAAAAGGCTTTCTCGGTTTGAACCGGCTACCGTCTATGTCCCTGCTTCCCAGCTCTGGAGGTACTTCTTCTGCGCAGGGGTCAGCACGTCTATTTTTATGCCCATGGCCTTGAGCTTCAGCCGTGCTATTTCCTGGTCTATCTTTTCAGGGACACTGTAGACCTTCTTTTCGAGCTTTTTGCAGTTCTTCGCCATATATTCTGCGCATAACGCCTGATTGGCAAAACTCATATCCATAACAGCAGACGGATGGCCCTCTGCAGCAGCAAGGTTTATCAGCCGGCCCTCGCCGAGCAGGTATATCCTCCTGTTATTCTTCAACGTGTACTCTTCGACAAAATCCCTTATCGCCCTTCTTGATTTTGCGGCCTTTTTCAGCTCATCTATCGATATCTCGACATTGAAATGGCCGGAGTTGCAGAAGATCGCGCCGTCTTTCATGAGCGTAAAGCATTCCTTGTAGATGACATCAATATCACCGGTAGCGGTGACAAATATGTCGCCGATTTTCGCGGCTTCCTTCATCGGCATGACGTCGAACCCGTCCATCGTTGCCTCGAGGCCGCGGAGCGGATCGACCTCTGTGACAACCACCTTCGCCCCCATTCCTTTCGCCCTCATGGCGATCCCCTTGCTGCACCAGCCGTACCCGGCAATCACAAATACCGAACCTGCAATGAGCCTGTTCGTGGCCCTGAGTATGCCGTCGAGGGTGGACTGGCCTGTGCCGTAGCGGTTGTCGAACATATATTTCGTGTATGCGTCGTTGACCGCCACAATCGGATATTCGAGCACCCCCTTCTCAGCCATAGCCCTGAGCCGTATGACCCCGGTGGTCGTTTCTTCCGTCCCGCCGACAATCTCCTTCAGGAGTTCTCTCCTTTTTGTATGGATCACCGATACGAGATCAGCACCGTCATCCATCGTGATATTCGGCATGAAGGAAAGCGCATCCATGATGTGCCTGTAATAGGTCTTGTTGTCTTCCCCTTTTATCGCAAAGACGGGAATACCTGAATTCTTGACCAGGGAAGCGGCAACATCGTCCTGGGTACTGAGCGGGTTTGAAGCGCAGAGCGCGACGTCTGCTCCCCCTGCCTTCAGCGTCTCCATAAGGTTCGCCGTCTCCGTAGTTACATGAAGACAGGCAGCGAGTTTCAGCCCTTTTAACGGTTTCTCTTTCCTGAAACGCTCGTTGATGCTCTTCAGAACAGGCATCTCTTTCGCAGCCCATTCGATCCTCAGAGCGCCCTTTTTCGCAAGATTTATATCCTTTATGTCATGC
>JAOUFP010000085.1 GCA_029858145.1 Nitrospirota bacterium
CCGAAAGAAGCGGAATGAATTTCACCATGAGAAGAATAGAACTCCTTAAGAGTCGAGGCGAGCACGTCGGGGGCCTCTGTCAACGATGCTGTTATGTCATCACAGATATGTTCGTCATCCTGGACGACCCGCCTGAAAACTATCAGGATTATGGGATTAAAGAACATGAGCACCCTGATGATGAATATCATCCATTTGGTGGCATTGCTCAGCCTCGCGATATGGGCAAGTTCATGCGCCAGGGCGCTCTTCAACTGCTCCCGGTCGAGCACCTCGAGCAGCCCGGACGTCAAAATGACAGAATGATTTTTCGAGCCTGATGTGAATATGAACGGATGACTGTCCTCGATGACACTGACCGGGGGGGGCTCTATCCCCAGCTTTTCACTCATCTTCCGCACAAGGCCGGTTATTTCGGGGTCCGGATCAAGGGTATCGAATGCATCATTCCCCTTCCGCGCAAAAACATCTCTTATTACAGGCAGCATCTCCTGCAGAAAAAAAATCAGCGAGGTGCCTGCCAGAAGAAGCATAAACAGGACCCTGAGCGGTATCACATTCCATAGTTCAAGGGAAAGCCAGCTGTTCATGTTAAAAAGGGCTTTTTCCTGCCGGAAGAAGAAAGAACTTCTCTCGAAATTTATCAGATGATAGACCGGAAGCATAAAAACAGGGAGTATCAGCGTCATTATGCGGTATCTGAACTGAGTGCCCGGATTTTTAATACGCCATATCTGCATCGCCCGCTCAATGACGAGGATAGCGATGAGCGAATGAAGAAATGTCTGGACAACATACATCCCGAACAGGGAATCTAGCAACCACACAGCGACCCCTTTCCCGATTCAGCAAATATTAACATCATGAAATATATAGATATATCATCTGAGGAAGGCATCCGTCAAACACCAAAGGCAGCGTTGCGGGCCCTCCGGCTGTAAACTGACCGACAACACCGCCCGGAATAACAGATGGGAATAAAAGATAATGCGTTGTCTGAGATGACCGGTGTCATATCACACAACGCTCATTCGACAAGACAGGAAAACCTCTTGCTGAAATCCTCAACATCCATTCCCGCCGTCTTTGCCAGCACCTCGATATTGCCCGGAGCAAAATCCTCTTTCTCAAGGCGTATCATGTATTGCCTTCCGACTTCGTAGGTCTCTGAAGTGATATCAACCGTCCGTATCTTCACTTTTCCTGTAGAATAATCTATCATCTCGACAAAAGAGACAGGACGCAGATAGCCGTCGTAAAATGTTATCATCGCGCCGGTGCCGCCTCTCAGGAGGTAGCGTACCGCTCCATATCCCAGGTCTCTCGTATATTCGATGTCAAAGGGTATGGGGTCGGCAGCCCTCAGTTCGTACCCTATGTTTTTGTCCACAATCGTCGCGGTAAGGCCCATCGACTCGATGGTCTTCTTGACAAAGTTTTTGAGGACCCTCCCGAGTTGTATCTCGGAGAGCCTGATTCTTCCTGTTTCGTCCTTCTCGATCTGTTCATAATGGCTCAGCTCTTCGAGGTCGAACCGCTCAGATATTCCTTCGGCAAGGATAGCGACGCCGTGGTCCCTGTCCATCGTAATCCTCTTGATTATCGATCCGGTGAGGACGTCGGCGACCTTTCTGAATGAAAGCTGTTTCTCCCTGAATTCTTCAGGAATCAGGGTAATGGTCGCGCCTGATGCCTTGCCCATCCCCAAAGCAAGGTGGCCGGCATGTCTGCCCATCGTCGTTATGAAATACCATCGGCCGGTTGTCCGGGCGTCTTCCATGATATTCTTTACTATTTCCACACCCCAGTGCCGCGCCGTCTGGTAGCCGAACGTAGACGCGCCTCCCGGCAGCGGGATGTCGTTATCGATGGTCTTGGGTACATGGACCACGCTTATGGAGCCTCGCGCCTCTTTTTCAATCCAGTTTGCCATAAAAAGAGTGCCCTCGCCGCCAATGGTAAGCAGCTTTTTTATGCCCAGCTTCTTGAGCGTAGTCATGAGGGTGCCGAATTTTTCCTTCACTTTCTCTGGATATTCGCGGGATGTCCTTAAAATCGAGCCGCCTGCAGTATGAATCCGGGAGACATCGGCCATGGAGAGCTGCACCGCACAGTCGCAGTCCCCCTCAAAAAGGCTCTTGAAGCCGCCTTTAATCCCGATCACTTTTTTCCCGTGATTAATGGCCTCTATCGCAGCGGAACTGATGACGCCGTTAATGCCGGGGGCCGGGCCGCCGCCGACGATTATGGCGATTGCCTCCCTGTTTTTTCCGTTCATCGTATCTTCTGGACCTTTCTATTTACTCTGACGATGTCCTACGTTACCGGGACAAATCTGTTTTCAAGTTTTTTCATCAGCTGGGGCATGGTCGTATATTCCATATCGTCGAGGCCGAGCCGGTGAGGTTCAAAGGGGCCGTGATGCCGCATATAATTCGCGATCTCATTGGCCTTCTTTCGCGCGTCATCGAAGGCAGGGTCGTCAAAGAGATCCCGCGGCCCGATCAACTTCCCGCCGCTCAGCTGAAATCCGGCGGCTATCACCCTCGGAGGTCCGTCAAACCGCGAGGGGTTCGCCTCGGAAAAAGGCACCGGCATCAAGGGGCCGTGATGGGAGCCGCGCATCCAGCCTTCCACGAGGTGCGGAAATGCAAAGGGCTCCAGGGCCTCTCCGACTGCGGGCAATCCCGACTGACATCGCACGATAAGGACCGGGTCATCCTTGCCCACGTAGCGGCCTGCAATAAGGCTGAGCTTCTGCGTTGACGCCGTTGCCGTTATAACGCCGTCCTTCCGGAAGACGTTCTTTATTATGAACCTCCTCATCGCGCCGATAAACATCAGCAGGTCGTACAGCTCTTCAGGCGCCGAGAGCACGATCTTCCTGTGCTCGTACACATCGATGACCTCGAACTGAAACCCTTCATGCATGGTCGGGTCTATCACGAGGCCGGCGGTATTGAAGGGGTCTGCGAATATCCTGTAAAGCGGAAGGTTCCAGGCCCCGGGAGAAGTCTTGTCAGCCATAAAGACAATGACCGGATCGCTTTTTCTCTCCTCAAATTCGATCTCGGCAACGCCGGGCCCCATGCCCTTCACCGTGCCGGTGAAGGTATCCTGCAGGAGGTCCTGTCCCGCACCGTAGAGTTTGAGTCCTTTTGCCACCTCCGTACATGCCACAAATGTGTCCCAGGCCAGCTTGTGGACCTGCTCGTTTTCTACCCCGTGCCTGTGGGTCATGATGAGTTCCAGGTCATCCCCGCATCTGGTCACATGGCAATCAACGAGAAGACCCTTTTCCCTGGCATTGAATAATCTGTCTTCCGCGGTCTTTAAAAGGTCAGGATGGATACACGAATGGCCGACATATCCTCCGACATCGGCCTTTATCACGCTCAGTGTAATCTTCTCCGGCATGGCACCCTCCTTCTTTACCGTTGGAGCGGTCGTCAGCCCGCTATTAAGCGCGCTGACGACTAAAGACGGGGCTTCCGGTTAACCCAGAAGACCCGCGTCGATTTCCTTTTTCACCACTGCGGGCTTTACGGTCTTTTGCACGATTCCGGTTGTATCCGTGACCTTCAGCTTCTCAAACAGGAGCGCGAATTTGGCCTCCAGTTCCTTCATTATGGGTTCTCTTACGCCGGCAGGCAGATCCCACCATCTTTTCTTTACAGGCCCGAACCCCTTCTTCCTCGTGCTGTATATGAACTGCTCGTCTGTCTGGCCTTCCTTCTTTTCCTTCGCGTATTCCGTGTCTATGAAATGGTAGATTTCCTTCCTGAAGTCTTCAGGCAGGGATTCACTGTCAAAGATGATATTCTGGAACCCTGTCGCAAGGTGCACCTCGGATGTGCCTGTCTCGGGGAACATATTGAACGCCTCGTCCGGCAGGGTTGATGCGCCGTGCTGTACGCACCCTGAAAGTCCGTAATCCCTGCGCGCTATATCAGACAGTTTCTTCAGTGTATCAAAGTCTATTTTGACCTTTGCCAGCGTTCCGTCAGGAAGGACTACCCCGCCGTGGCTCGTGCCTGTCTGGACGCTGAGCTTGCTCAGACCTTTTGCGCCCTTGAATGTCTCTTTAAATCCGTCAAGATACGCGTTGAGTTCGTCAGGCGTACTGTTTTTGCTGCCTATCTCGCCGATTTCACCGCCGATTGAGACATCAACCCCGGCCGGCTGCAATTGCCTTACATGCGTTGCAAGTTCCGAGGTCGCCTCAAAGTTCGGCCTTTGCTGTTCCTTTATTGTCGGCCTTTCAAGGTCGACGAGGGTGGAGGAATCAATGTCGATATTATAGAACTCGGCTTCTATCGCCTCAGCGATAAGGCCCTTCACGTAGTTTGTCTCAAGATCGGGGCCGCTGAGATAGTTTTTCCTGACAAGCTGGAAATGATCTCCCTGAACAAATACAGGCCCCGCAAAGCCTTCCCTTACCGCAGCCGCGAGGATGACCGTGGTGTATTCAAGCGGCCGCTGTTTTGTGTAGCCGATCTCCGACCGCGCAATCTCGAAAATAAAAGCACCGACACGCATTTCAAGCGCTTTCCTGAATATGGCCCTTGCCACATCGTAGGTGAGCCCCCTGATGTTTATTGCCGGCACGGTGAATCCGGGGTAATTTTTCCCCATCTCCTCATAGAGCCCCTGGATGGATGCCGGCACCGCGCCGCATGCCTTGGCGACTTCCTTGATGAGCATGAATTTAGCCTTCCTTTTTTCGTCATCTGCTTCAAAGACTGCGTCATAAATAATGCCGTCCATGGCATTTCTGACCGCGTTTCTGTCAGTGATTTCTACACCTTCCTTGCCGACCCTGATCATGCTGCTCAATTCCTTAATTGCCATATGTCCCTCCTCTTCTGATTTTCTGCGGATACATTTTGGGGGAAGAACGCTTTCCTGAAAGCATCAGGTCTGTCCCGCCAGCAGGACTTCCTGAAGCGGAAACACCATATTCCCCTCTGAACTTTCTACAGCTTTCGGGGTTCTCCCCGGAAAATTCCTCTCTCATATTGATCAGGGGATCCTGACTGTCGTCAGAGCCTTTCCGATTCCCTGATCTTACCGCTGACTATTATACTTATTTTCCCATAACATTACGAACCCCGCCAATGTTTTTTCAATTGACCTGCGCACGAGGCTTTTCGTTCCGCGCGAACCGGTTCATGAAAATACACTCAGCGGAACCGGGAACAGTCGCGGATCAGGCTTTTTAGCCGATACTACTTCTCTTTTTCCAGGCCGGCTTCACCTTCCTCCGCTTCATCCTCTTTTATGCTGAGGTCCCTGACAAAATCCGGACAGCGGATATCCCGCCCGGAAATGGAGAATTTCTTGCTGCAGTTTTCTCTCCATGCGCATAAAACACATATCTCTTTTTTGGTTTTCATTTCACCTCCTGAAATACCGGTACAATACTTTTTCCATATTGCTGATAATGCTGTCTTTCGCGTTTATTATAAAGATTCTGTCCTCTATCTGAAAGAGTTCTTTCTCCATTCTTGCTACCGCAGGAGGCAGAGCATGTCTCCTGGAGAGTTCAGCTTCAAACATAGGAACGATCTTGTCCTTCATCCTGAGTTCCGTATCCATGAAAAAGACCGCGATTTCCGGCAAAAGATCCGAAACCCTGTCGAGAAAAGCCGCGATCTCCGCGTCATATACCTGTTTGGGGGGCGAAGACTTCACCTCGATATATACAATCGAACCGTCCATCTTTCCGAGAACGTCATAATCGCCGCCGACATGGGGTCTTTTAAACTTCACGCCCCAGATGGATTCGGAGCAGAATTCCCTTTTGAATATCTCTGCCATATACCATTCCAGGGTCTCGCCGAAGCTCTTGACAGGCCTCCGGGACAACTGATAACCGTCCTCTGTTCCCGTAACTATCCCTGCGGACAGAATGTAGCGCAGATAATCGGACGTAACGTCAGCGGTCGCGTATCTGGTCACATGTTCAATCCGGAAAAAATCCTGATGTTTGATTACATCACGGAGAAAAAGTCTGAATGAATATCTGCAGAGCTTCCGGTAGTAGTCATCCAGAAACTCATCCGGGGGCAGCAACAGGTCTCCCGAGGGGTTCTGCTTGAAGATTTTAAAGCCGCGCCGCTTCAGCAGGACATGGAGCGGAGCAGTGAGGACATTCAGCGACTTTCTGAGACGCCTGTTTTCGCTTCTCAGGTAGACGAGTTCATCAAATTCCCTGTCTCTAGGCATAACGGTCACCCCCTGAGAACTTCGGGGAAAGAATTTTAAGGCCGGCCTTTCAGGCCTGTTTTTTATCGCTTGCGACGATTTTCAGCGCAACCCTTCTGTGACGGGGACCGTCGAATTCGCAGAAGAAAATCGATTGCCAGGTTCCGAGCACCAACCTGCCTTCATCAACAAGCACATGCAGGGATACTCCTACCAGGGTCGTCTTTATATGGGCTGAAGAATTCCCTTCCCGGTGATGATAGTCCCCCTCGAACGGGACTATTTTATTCAAAAACGTCTGGATATCACGCTGCACCGTCGGATCTACCCCCTCGTTCACCGTTACAGCCGCGGTGGTATGAGGGACAAAAACAGTGCATACCCCGCTACTGATGCCGGCTTCCTTCAGCACTTCCTGTATCTGCCCGGTTATATCGATGAATTCAGTCCTTGCCCTGCTTTTGACATTGATATATCTTACCACCGCTTTAACCTCAGCAGGCAATAATGATAACCGCTAAAAATCGAATACCGCATTGTAAAACCCCTTATCAACAGAAAATTCAATTTCTATTATAATTATATTTTCAGGCAAATCAAGGTTTCTTATTTTTATCATGTCCTTTTCAGTCGTGACGATCCACTCAGAGCCTGCCTTTTCTGCCTCAGCCCTTATGTTCCCAATGTCAGGTTGCGCATACTCGAAATGGTCCCGGAAAGTCTTCATCCCCGAAAGGACCGCCCCGGAAGAAACGATGGTATTGACAAAAGACCGCGGGTTGCCCAAGGCACAGAAACCAAACACCCTGCTTCCGGTAAGCCGGGCGGGAGATATCTCTTCGCCGGACCGAAGCCTTGCCGTCACAACCGAATGTCCCGACAAAAATACCGGCGCTTCCGCGTTATACTTTTTAATCTCGGCAATGACCGACTTGATCTCTTTTCGCTGCAACCCGTCAGGAATTTTGCACTTCGTCAGCACCACGATATCGGCGCGTTCTATTGTCCTGAGGGGTTCCCGTAATTTCCCGAGCGGCAATAACATCCTGTTCCCAAAAGGGTTCTCCGAGTCAATGAGCAGAATATCCCTATCCCTGTATAATTTCCAGTGCTGATACCCGTCGTCCAAAATAAAAAGAAGCCGGGAACTGGGAGTTGAAAGCTGAGCGTCAAGATTCTGCAGGGCGAACATCCCTGCCTCATATCTGTCGCTCCCCTTGATAATGGGAACACCTTTCAGCCGCTCTGCCATCAGGACAGGCTCATCTCCTGCCTCACGGGCACTCAGAAGGGGGCCGTCCCCTTTCGTCACAAAGCAGGGTCCTTTCGCGCTGCCTTTATATCCTCTGGTAAGAATAACAGGGCTGTACCCCCGTATTTTTGCCTCCTCAGCAAGAGCGATCGCCGCGGGCGTCTTGCCCGTCCCGCCAACGGTTATATTTCCAATGCTGATGACTCTGCAGGGAAGCCTTCTCCTACGGCTCAGTGAGTATGCCTTCTTCGCAGAAAGACCGACGGAGTATAAGAACTCAGGAATGCCCATAAACCAGTTTTTTCATTTTCGTTTCCGCACCTTTTTGTCAAGCAAGTCTTTTTATTATAGTCTAAAATAGGATGCTTTTAGTTCCTTTCCACAATCCTTTCAGAAATGCAGCAAACACGGACAGGCGCAATGGCGGCATCGGATCATTTTTGCGAGGCGAGCCCGCTTTCTTCGCCGTCCCGGAGTGCCTGACTTCAAATAGTCCGGTGACAATACTCAATGACCGCGTTGACAGTATTTGTCCATTTCACGACTGCATGCCCGGCGATGGTTACATTTTCTCCTGTTTTGGAGCAAACTTATGGTATTATAAAACAGTATTGATTGGCACATTTATTGCGAACGAAAAAAGGGACTCCTCGACCTGAAGAGAATTTCGACAACTCCGAAGTGAGGCATTTTATGCAGCAAAATCCCGTCCGTGAGGACAGCGTTCATTTAATAACGGGGAAAATGACTAAAATGCGGATATGACTCTTACCAATAAGGAAAAGTCAAACCTTAAATGAAACGAAAAATTATCTTATCACTGTTTTCTCTTTTCATCCTTTTTTCCACAGGAACAGTCATTGCAACGCTTTATATTACCAATACAACGACCCGGCTACGGCAACTCATCTCGCTCCATCAGATTGAAGATTTTCGTCAGAATCTGATAATGAAAGTGCAGACGGTCCAGTCAGAGCTCTTTACCGTTGATGCCTCTTTAAATCCCCATCACGAATCCATCGGGGCAAACATGTCAGCCCTTGAAGAAACCGTTCAGAGATGCCTCTCCTGTCATCATACCCCGAAAATGACAAGCCGGCTGCAGGACCTGCAGACCCTGGTCAAAGACTATCAAATGTCCCTGCGCTATTACATCTCTGCTGCTGCACACGCGGACAGGACAGACAAGATGAAGCTCGAGGCTGCCACACTCGGCAACAAACTTCTCTCTGAAGCCGAGGAGATGTCGCTGCAGGCGGTGAGACACCTCAGCATAGTGACCAGCGCGGCAATGGTGAAAATAAATAATGTAAAGACCATACTCTACATCACCATCATCTTCACCTTTATCCTCGGCAGCATTATCGCGACGCGCCTCGTACTGCTTATTACACGCCCCACGGAATCCCTTGTGAAAGCCACGCGTGCGATTTCAGCGGGGAATCTCGAACAAACAATTTCCTACAGTGACGATACTGAATTCGGAGAGCTTGCGACTGCGTTTAACTCGATGAGCAAATCCCTGAAAACGGGGTATGAAACTCTCAGGAGAGAAATTGCCGAACGCAAA
>JAOUFP010000087.1 GCA_029858145.1 Nitrospirota bacterium
CGAGAAAGACATCCGGCTTCGGAATTTCGAGATCGCGAAAAAAGACATCCGACATATTCACGTCATAATGCTGTCCCGTATGGACAAGCACCGTCTCAAAAAACTCGGCGCGCTTCATGAGTTCACGGTAGAGCGGCGCTATCTTCATAAAATTCGGCCGGGCTCCTGCAACCAATAAAATCTTCTTTTTCATATCACCTTCGACATCCCCATCTGATTTTTCACTTCAGTTTCCCCGATTTTTGACAGGCTACCGCCGGCCAGGTATTTGCATACCCACAGTAAAGGTTCATTTCGGCAATGATCATCAAAAATTGCCTTTGTACTGCTGATCCTGCGGCTACGCTGTCAGTCACTATTACTGACTGACGGAATATCATAGATCGCAAGGATCTTCTCTCCGGAGACGCCATTTTCCATAAGCCCCCGGTATACCTCTTCTCTCCTGAGAAAGGTGCTCAAAATCACCCTGTCGTACTCTGTGCTGTGTATCTCGTGAAAGGGCATTACAACAGTTTTAAAAAATTTTGTGCCCTTTTTTGCATCGTCAAAGGCCCCTGCCAGTTCTATGTCAACCTCCTGGAGGGACAGGTACGCAATCTCCGCAACCTCATCGACTCCGGCAAAGACGACCTTCTTCGCCCCTTTGGCGGATAATTCATGAAAGAGCTTGCGGAAATTCGTGCGTGCTTCCCTGTAGATATTCGTATAATCCTGGAGCAGTTGATAGGTGAGGCGGGTCTTTTCCGAAAAGCCCTTTGGCGTAAGATAATAGGTGTATCTCCTGGCCGGGATGTTCTTTATAGTCACATATCCCTTCGAGACCAGGTTTTTTATGTAGGAGTTCACAAGGCCGAGGGCGATATTGAGCTTTTTGCTCAAATCCCTTTGAGAGAGAGGTTCACCCTTGGCTATCTCATCGAGAAGCTGAAGGGACTTGTAACTGTCCTGATTTGTTGGCTTTTCTCCGTTCAAATCATGAACGTTCATGCTTTGAACATAACATGCTATATATTTTGGTGTCAAGAAGAGATATCTGTCCTGATTTATTAATTCTCATTACAGGAAAAAACATCCTGGATTCCCGCCTTCGCGAGAATGACTGAAAAACAACGACTTAAGTATAGTCATCCTCCGACTTGCTTGCCCGCCGGCTGTTTGGAGAACTCGGGGGATCCAGAGTGCCCCTCAGCATACCTACGAAAGACCTGATAAAAGCAAGGCGCAAAAGGTTGGCAGGGATAACACAGTCTGACCTCCCCATTCCCCTCCTTGGCAAGGAGGAGAATAAGGCATCAACCTCTCCGGATCTGTTTATTGCGATTTTCCAAACTTCCCGGGGAGACCATAGCATGTGAACCTTTTTGTCATCCCGACCTGTTCGAAATCCTTCTGGCCGCTGCCTGACATTATTGATAAACACACTTGACTAATTCCAACTCTTCGAACGATATTAGATTGATATGAACCTGCCTACTGTAGGAAGAAAGAGCGGACGCTTATGCCTGTAGCGCTTGTTACCGGTGCTTCCAGGGGATTGGGAAGGCAGATAGCTATCACACTCTCAGCCCATGGTTTTTCCATAGTATTGAACTATATGTCCTCTGAAAAAGAGGCCGATGACCTCGTTAAAAAACTGGGGAACGGCTCAATTGCTGTAAGGGCTGATGTCGGCGACATGAAACAGGTCGGAAAAATGGCAGAAAAGATCGACAGAACATTCGGCAGGCTTGACGCAATCATCAACAATGCCGGAATTGCAAAGGACAATCTCCTCCTGAAACAGAATGAACAGGAGTGGGACATCATAATGAGAACAAACCTCAGGGGCTGCTTCAATGTCATCAGGTCAGCTTCCCCCGTCATGATACAGACAGGAGGCGGACACATTATCAATATCTCATCGTACTCGGGCGTGAAGGGAAAGGCTGGCCAGGCGGCGTACAGCGCATCAAAGGCCGCCCTGCTCGGGCTTACAATCTCTGCAGCGCTGGAGCTTTCTGAGTATAATATAAAGGTCAATGCGCTTCTGCCCGGTTATTTGATAACGGAGATGGGGATGACAGCCCAAAAGGCTGCAGAAAAGGCAAAAGAGGAGAGCATCCTCAATACATTGTCACAGCCCCAGGAGGCCGCGGATTTTATTTTGTTTCTGTTGAAGACAAAAAACATTACCGGTCAGGTCTTCAGCCTCGACAGCAGGATTATTTGAGGCAGCGACTAGAGACTAGTGATTTGTGATTAGTGAATGGTAAATAGTGAAACGTGAATAGTTGCTTAATCGTCAATTGTCACCAGACAATTGTCACTGGGAAAAGTTAATGACAGTGACTAATGACAAATGACCAGTGACTAAATGACTGGTGAACAACCGGAGGAATTGTGAAAGGTTTCTTTATAACAGGTACTGACACCGGAGTCGGAAAAACAATAGTCGCGGGCGGGTTGATCAGGGCCCTCATTTTCCAGGGAGTGAAAACCGCCGGGATGAAGCCTGTGGAGAGCGGCTGCGTGCGCGAGGGCAATGTGCTCATTCCATCCGACGGCACGTTCCTGAAGCAGATAGCCCAGATGCAGGAACTCGTTACTCAGGTAACCCCCTGCTGCTATGAAGCGCCTCTCGCCCCCCTGCCCGCTTCAGAACTCGAGAAGAAAATTATCTCTGTGAGCGCCATCAGGAAGGCCTTTTTCAAGCTGTATACACGGTATGACGCGGTCATTGTGGAAGGCATCGGAGGCATCATGGTCCCGCTGAAAGACAATTATTTCGTAATCGATCTTGCGAGGGAAATCGGTCTGCCTCTGATTGTTGTCGCGAAACCGGGACTCGGATCAATAAACCATACCATGCTGACGGTAAAGTACGCGTTAAAGGAAGGGCTCACGGTCGCGGGGATTATCATCAACTACAGCCATCCGCCTGAGAACAGCCTTGCCGAAGAGACAAACCCCAGGCTGCTGAAGCAGATATGCCCTGTGCCGATAATCGGCATATTCCCCTATCTGAAAAACCGGGATGATGAAACGATACAGCAGGCCGCACTGAAAAACTTCGACATGGAAGTCATTAATAAATATCTCTGACCTGCCGCGCAGCAGCGCCCTGC
This sequence comes from Nitrospirota bacterium, assembly GCA_029858145.1. Taxonomy (GTDB): domain Bacteria; phylum Nitrospirota; class Thermodesulfovibrionia; order Thermodesulfovibrionales; family UBA6898; genus JAOUFP01. The sequence goes on from JAOUFP010000087.1 coordinate 3,108, forward strand.
GACAACAAGAAACGCAAAAAAATCCCCCTGGATGCCCGGGGGGATTTTCATTCAGCTTTATCGAATATCAGCTTAAACCAGCTTCATCTCCTGCAGGACCTTCCTCAGCTTCTCTTTGTTCGCGGGAGCCATTTCGCAGAGCGGGAGCCTGAACTCTTCCTGAATTTTTCCCATCATGGCAAGGGCTGTCTTGACCGGTATGGGGTTCGTCTCGATGAACATGGACGCGTTCAGCGGCTCAAGTCTGTAGTGCAGTTTTCTCGCCTCATCAAACTTGCCGTTTGCCCATAACGCGCCCATCTGTGATACGAGCTTCGGGGCCACGTTCGCGGCAACGGATATGACTCCCTTCCCGCCGAGCGCCATAAGAGGGATCGTTGTGAAGTCATCACCCGAAAGAACGGTAAGCCTGTTTCCGCAGAGCCTGATCACTTCGCTCACCTGCTTCATATCGCCGGTCGCCTCTTTTATCGCAACGATATTTTTTATCTCGGCGAGGCGCGCCACGGTCGAAGGCAGCATGTTCACAGCGGTCCTGCCGGGCACATTATAGAGGACGATCGGTATTTTCACCGCCTCGGCGACCGCCTTGTAATGTCGGTAGAGCCCTTCCTGAGTCGGCTTGTTATAGTAGGGGGCAACGACAAGCGCCCCGTCAGCCTTTGCTTTTTTCGCCTCTCTCGTGATCATGATGGTTTCGTCAGTCGCGTTTGCTCCGGTGCCCGCGATCACGGGGACCCTTTTGTTGACCGCCTCGACCGTAAACTGGATGACCCTGTAATGCTCTTCGTAATCGAGCGTCGCGGATTCACCCGTTGTGCCGCAGGGGACGATCGCATTCGTGCCCTGTTTGATGTGCCAGTCTATCAGATCGCCAAGCGCCTTCTCGTCAACCTTCCCGTCCTTAAACGGAGTTACTATCGCTACAATTGAGCCTTTGAACATACACCCTCCTGATTCATTCTATTTATAAATAAGAACACCAACACGGTATTTCCCTTCAATTTCACCGACCCATTTTACCATAGCGAATATATAAGAATCGTCTTCCTTTCTTATCCTGATCATCGTCCCGGGTTCCAGCCGGGTATCGGTGAAGAAACCATATCCTTCATCGCTCTTATCCACAATATTCCCTTTTGACATGACAGATTTGAAGTTCGCGAAATCAAGCACCGACAACGAAAAGGTCATCGGCATATCACAGCCTATTCTCGGGTACTTTCTTTTTTCTTTATGATCAGTCATGGTTCAACAGTCACCAGGGTTTATTGATCCTTGAAACACTTCAACAGCAGGACCGGTCATATACACATGATTGTCCTCTTTCCATTCTATCACGAGTTCCCCGCCTGTCAAAATTACTTTCACCCGCTTTCCGGTAAAACCTTTCAGATTCGAAGCCACGCCGGCGGCTGAGGCACCTGTGCCGCAGGCCATCGTCTCACCCGCACCCCTTTCCCATACGCGCATCCTGACCGTCCCGGGATCAAGAACCTGGATGAACTCGACGTTTATCCTCCGGGGAAAGAGTTCGTGGTTTTCTATCAGCGGCCCGTACCTTTTCACTTCAAAGGTGTCGACGTCGTCGACAAAAATCACCGCGTGGGGGTTGCCCATCGAAACAGCCGTTATCCTGAATTCTCTGTCATCAATTTTAAGAGGGAGGTCCTTTACCACACCGTCAAGATTGACCGGGATGAACCTTCCCTCGAGCACCGGCTCGCCCATATCGACCTTCACCATCTGTCCGGCTTTCCCGGGCCTTATGATTCCTGCGGCAGTCTCCACCGCAAGGACCTCCTTTTCAGACAATCCCCTGTCCCAGATATATTTCGCGAAACAGCGTATGCCGTTGCCGCACATTTCGACCTCGCTGCCGTCTGCATTGAAGATCACCATCCTGAAATCCGCGATCGCCGAAGGATACAGCAGCAGCAGCTGGTCTGCGCCGATCCCGAAGCGTCTGTGGCAGAGCCTTCTGCTCAGTTCGCTTAAACTGCTCATACCGCCGGAACCGCTTAAGTCATTTTCCCTGCAATCGATAACAATAAAGTCGTTGCCGAGGCCGTGCATTTTTGTGAAACGAATGTTCATCGGAGATACCCGGGGATGGCTTCATTTCTGACAAGGTCTTCATAATTGCCGCGCTTTCTTATGAGGCTGTGCGTCTTTCCGTTTACCATGACCTCTGCGATGAAGGGACGGCTGTTATAGTTCGAACTCATCGACATGCCGTAGGCGCCGGCGCTCATGACCGCAAGATATTCGCCCCTGTTCACCTTCGCTATCTCCCGTCCTTTGGCGATAAAATCACCTGACTCGCAGATCGGGCCGACAATGTCGCTGATGATCATGCTCCTTTTCTTTCTCGCGACAGGGACGATTTTATGGTAGGCGTCATAGAGCGACGGACGCATCAGGTCGTTCATCCCCGCGTCAACGATCACAAATTCCTTTCCCTCGCCCTTTTTCAGGTACAGCACCTTTGTCACAAGGATTCCGGCATTCCCGACAATGGACCTGCCGGGCTCCATGATAAGGGTTATATCCCTGCCGTTTATGAGAGGGAGCAGTTTTCTGGCGATATCGGCAGGGACCGGAGGCTTCTCGTCCGCATAGGTAATGCCGAGCCCTCCGCCGATATCGAGGTAACGGATATCGAACTTCTCTTTGTTCAGCCTGTCGAGAAGGATGAGTATTCTCGTGAGCGCGTCCACAAACGGGTCTATTTTGGTGATCTGTGAGCCGATATGCTTCTGAACACCGATAACCCTGATATTTTTCAGGCCTGACGCCAGCCGGTAATTTTCGAGTGCCTCGTCGATTGAGATGCCGAATTTATGCTCCCGCATGCCGGTAGAGATATACGGATGAGTACTTGCGTTTATGTCGGGATTGATCCGCAGCGCGATCGGCGCCTTTGTTTTCATCTTCCCCGCAACCTTGTCGATCTCCCGCAGTTCGTCCTCTGATTCGACATTGAACATGAGGATTTTCGCCTTTAAAGCGTTTCTGATCTCTTCTTCGGTCTTCCCGACGCCCGCGTAGACGATCTTTTCAGCAGGAATGCCCGCCTTCAATGCCCTGAACAGCTCCCCTCCTGAAACGATATCAGCGCCGCAGCCCCTCTTCGCGAGAAGCCGCAGTACAGCGCCGTTTGAATTCGCCTTCAGCGCATAGCAGACGATATGCGGAAATTTCCTGTAGGCCTGATCATAGGCATCAAAGTGCCTCTGAAGTGTTTTGTGGCTGTAAATGTACAAAGGCGTCCCGTATTTTTCCGCAAGGGCCCTGACCGGGACCTCCTCTGCGTACAATTCGGCACCTTTATAATTGAAAAAATGCATTCCCGATCTCCCGAAACGTATTTTTGCTTGATTTTTCCGGATATATTAACATAATAAAAAAGGCAAAGTCATAAATAAGACCGGTTTTGCTTCGCTACAGCCAGACTTAAATGGATAGCGGGCGAACATAATGAAAGAATATTCCTTGCATTGAGACTCCCTGCGGACTTGCCCCGGGAAGTCTTAAATCCAATCAATGAATAAAAGAGGTTTTCATGGGAAAAAACATTGTCGAAAAGATATTCGAAGCACATCTCGCATACGGGGAATTAAAGGCCGGATCTCCTGTCGGACTGAAGGTCGATCAGGTATACACCCAGGACGCGACAGGGACGATGGCATGGCTTCAGTTCGAGGCCATGGGACTTGACAGGGTAAAGGTCCCGCTTGCCGTCTCCTACGTTGATCACAACATGGTCCAGTCGAACTTCATGAACCCGGATGACCATAAGTTTCTCCAGACCGTCGCGGCAAAATACGGCGCCTATTTTTCGCGGCCCGGAAACGGCATCTGCCACCAGGTGCACCTTGAGCAGTTCGCGGCACCCGGCAAGATAGCGCTGGGCACCGACAGCCACACCCCCACCGGGGGCGGCATGGGCATGATCGCGATAGGTGTGGGAGGCCTTGACGCGGCGACCGTCATGGGGGGATCTCCTTTTGAAGTAAACATGCCGCAGGTTGTCAAAATAAACCTGAGCGGGAAACTCCGGAGGCCGTGGGTGACTGCCATGGACGTGATACTCGAAATTCTGAGGAGGCTCACCGTAAAAGGCGGGGTCGGCAAGATCATGGAATACGGCGGCGCCGGGGTAAATGACCTGAGCGTTCCCGAGCGGGCGACCATAACGAATATGGGCGCGGAACTCGGCGCGACGACGTCGGTATTCCCGAGCGATAAACGCACGAAGTTCTACCTGACAGCGGTCGGCAGGGCTTCCGAATGGACGGAACTGAAGGCGGACAGGGGAGCGAAATACGCTGAGGTGATCGATATCGACCTCGATACGATCGAGCCGATGATCGCGCAGCCCCACAGCCCTGACAATGTCGTTACCGTCAAAAGCCTCAGCGGCACAAAGGTCGACCAGGTCTGCATCGGAAGCTGTACCAACTCATCCTACCAGGCGATGAAGGCGGTCGCCTCGCTACTGAAAGATAACACGGTCGCCGAGGGCGTCAACCTTCTCATAAACCCGGGGTCGAAGCAGGTCTATGAGATGATCGCGAAAGAAAAACTCACTTCGGAGATGATCGCGGCCGGCGCAAGGATGCTCGAATCCTCCTGCGGACCATGCATCGGCATGGGAGGCGCGCCGGGGAGCGGGCAGGTTTCGGTCCGTTCCTTTAACAGGAATTTCAAGGGCCGGAGCGGCACAAAGGACGCCTCTGTCTATCTTGCGAGCCCTGTCTCCTGCGCGGTTTTTGCGGTAAAGGGCGAGATTGCCGATCCGCGTGAATCCGGACTGCAGATCAGCCCCTTTAAAGAACCTTCAAAGTATCTGATAAACAGGAATTTCATCATTGCGCCGAAGGCTGACACGACCGACGTCAAGGTCATCAAGGGACCGAATATCAAAGAGGTTTCGGTGAAGGAACCGCTGGAGGACACGATTGATGCCGAGGTCCTGCTGAAACTCGGCGACAACATAACAACCGACGACATCATGCCGGCTGGCGCGAAGGTTCTGCCGTTCAGGTCGAACATACCGGCCATTTCGGAGTTTGTCTTCGAGAATATCGACAAGACCTTCAGCAGCCGTGCGTCAGAAGCGAAATCAAAAGGAGGCGGAATCATCGTAGGCGGTGAAAACTACGGACAGGGCTCTTCGCGGGAACATGCTGCCATAGCGCCGATGTTCCTCGGCATTCAGGCGGTCCTCGTGAAGTCATTCGCGCGGATACACCGTTCGAACCTCATAAATTTCGGGATACTTCCCCTGCAGTTTGAAAATCCTGAAGATTACAGCAGGATTGCGGGCGGCGACCGTTTGCTGATAAGAGACGTCAATGCGACAGTGAGCGGGTCCCAGAAATACGCGGTTGAAAATACATCGCAGGGATATGGCTTTATTGTCGTCTCGACGCTGAATGAGCGGGAACAGGAGATAATCAAAAATGGCGGTCTGCTTCCCTATACAAAGGCCCGCTCTGCCAGGTAGAATTTCTGTTCGCGAAATGAGCGGCTTTTATCCAGAAAGATTGACAAGAAAAAGCAATTAGGTGTATCGTAATACTTCGTATTTACGGGCCGCTAGCTCAGTTGGTAGAGCAACGCCCTTTTAAGGCGTGGGTCGTTGGTTCGAATCCAACGCGGCTCACCATGTGTCCCCATCGTCTAGCCCGGCCTAGGACATCGCCCTTTCAAGGCGGTAACGCGGGTTCGAATCCCGCTGGGGACGCCATGAATATCAAAGGGTTGCAGAGATGCAGCCCTTTTCTTTTTTTGATAGTGTCAAGAATCCTTCGCACTTTCATCAGATGACCTGAATCCAGTTTCCCTTAGGCCGCGAACTCTTTG
>JAOUFP010000001.1 GCA_029858145.1 Nitrospirota bacterium
TAGCCTCCATTATCCATAAATTTTTCTGGTGGCAATCAAACAGCAAGGCAGGAAAAAGGCATTGAGAGCGGTTTCATTTTCCGATAGTCCGACAAACTGTTTCCATGAATATCAGGAGGAAAATGACCCGGAACAAAGCATGAATGAGCGTCAATGTCTTCTCCTGACTTTGAAATACAACATTTTATGAATGATAATGTGGACTAGATTTAAAAATAACCGGAAAAGCAGTTGATCTGATCAAAAGACAGGCATGCGCTAAGAACGAGCTTTCATGGCAGCACTTTTGCGGAGCCTCTGATAGCCGGAAAAACCTCGCACTTTTCTGCAGACAGCCTGATTTCTCCGCCAGCAAAATTCTGCATTATGAACGGTTATGGTACGTATAGAACGCGGTGACCGGTTGGCAGCCTTATACTTCATGGATGCATCTGATGAGAGTAAATTTAATGAGCTATCAATTTTCTGACTGTCGCCAGGTTTTTCACATCGTCATCAGGGGATTTCTTGGGGGTCTCGAGTATCATCGGGATATTGGAAAAAAGGTGGTGATTGAGGAAGTTTTTGAACCCGCCGATGCCTATCGCACCATGCCCGATATGTTCATGCCTGTCAAGACCTCTCCCAAGTCCGCCTTTCGCGTCATTCAGATGCAGCAGCCTTATTTTTTCCTTTCCAATATACTTCAGGATCTCGTCCAGCAATAATTGAAGGCCCTCATCCTTTCCGATATCATACCCTGCAGAAAAAGCGTGACAGGTATCGATGCAGATACCCGAGATAAGTTTTCCGGGGACCTGTGCCATTATCTCTGCAATCTCTTCAACCCTCGAAGTGATGTCCCCGCGCTCACCTGCCGTATTCTCAAGCAGAAGCCCTGCCTTCCATTCCCCTCTCTTCGCGACTGCAGTCAGGCAGGCTATCGCCCTCTTCCGTGCAATCCCCGCGTCTTCCCCGGAAGCACTGCCCGTATGCAATACAACATATTCAGCTCCTATTGAATCGGCGATATCCATCTCCTGTAAAACCATATCCAAAGATTTTGCGGAAAGTGTTTCGTTAGCCGATGCCAGATTAATCAGGTATGAGGTATGGATATATACCGGAGAGATATCGTATTTTTTTCTGGATTTGACAAATGCCTCTATCTCATCCGGCCCTTTCCTTTTCATCGCCCAGCCCCTCGGGTTATGGGAAAAAATCTGCATCGTATTGCAGCCAAGTTCATGGGCCCTTTCGAGACTCATGGGCAGCCCCCCTGCAATAGAGGTATGCACTCCAATCTTTCGGAATCTGTTCATACACTTCCATGATACCGCACCACCCCCCAAAAAACGAAACCGGTAAACGGGTAGCATAAAAAAACCCGCAATCTTCTCTTCCGGGTAACCATTTACCAAAAAAAAACGTGCTGACTAAACAGTTTAATGTCCGCCGTGAATAAGGACAGGCAGGCACCTTACACAGACATGTTTCTCTCTCCCTTCCTGAACACATGCGAGACAGACCCTTTCCTTATCAGTTGCGCCACAAACAAAACATTTTACCGACATGATTACCCCTCCAATTCATTGATTTCCCTGACTATCTTTTCCGGATCAAGATTATGCATCATGGAACCAAAAGATATTGACTCCATATTGATTCCCGGACAGGTAAAGCATCCGCCTCCAAAATATTTCTGTATAACATCCCGTGCGCCAGGATGCTCCCTGATCACATCTCCTATCACGGAATCCTTTGTAACAAGTTTTTTTGTTGTGCTCATTTTTTCCTCCTTTCAGGTTTTTCAGCCTTTGTTATTTACATTTTAAACCTTCTCCCTGAGTATTTTTATGACCTGTGTCATACTGCACGCAAACTCCGCATATGACATTTGTCATGGAATCACCGGGGAGTTTGCGCTATGATGAGGGAAGAAAATACACCTAAATTTTATCAGGAGGTACCATGGACAGATTCGTAAGAAATTTCATCATAGTCAGTATCATCTATCTCGGGCTTTCATCAATTATGGGAATTGCTATGCTCTGGAAACAGTCCCTGATGTCGCTGAAGTTCGTTCATTCACATCTCAATATGCTCGGATGGGTTTCAATGATGATCTACGGGGTCGGGTATCATGTGCTGCCGAGATTCTCGGGAAGACCACTGAAGCACCCCAAAATGGGAGAACTGCAATTCTGGACAGCCAATGCAGGGCTGATCGGCATGTTATTATTCTATAGCCTGAACATCTCTGCGCCAAAGGCCGCGTACAGCACTGCATCGGTAGCATTTGGCGGACTCGAGGTCTTTTCGATAGCACTCTTCTTCTACAATATGCTGGCCACTCTTCTGCCTGGCGGCCAGCACTGAATACTCCGTGTTATACCAGGGCCTTCAGTTTTTCGAGGTCCCTGACAACAATATTTCCGCCCTTTGCAGCAACAAGTCCTGCCTTTGAAAGTTTGCTCATGGTCCGTATGGACGTTTCGACCGTCGTGCCAACCATTTCGGCTATGTCCTGTTTGGTAAGTTTCATATTTATCTGGATTCCGCCTGGCACAGTCTCACCTGCCTTATCGCAGAGCTTTACAAGGAGCGATGCGATCCTCGCCTCCACTTTTTCAAGGGCTATGCTTTTGAGAGTCTCGTGAGAACCTTTTATCCTGTCTCCGATATTCATCGCCATGCAGTACATCAGACTGGGGAACCTGTCCATCAGGCTCAGGATATCCTTTCTCGATATCTTTAATACTTCCGTATCTTCCATCGCGACCGCATTGGCAGGATAGGGAAAGCCCCTCACCACGGCTATCCCTCCAAAAAACTCCATAGGGGATATCACCTCAAGGATGATTTCTTTACCCTCCTGGGAGATTTTAGTAATTTTCACCTTCCCTTTTTTTACTATATAAAACCAGTCCGAAGGATCGCCTTCAGAGAAGACGGTCTCTTTTTTCCTGAACGTCCCGCTCGCAAGACAGCGAAATACTTCTTTCTCTTCCTGCGCACTTAACGTATTGAACAGAGATATTTTTTTCAAGTCGAACATCATCAGTAGAATAATAGATTTTTTCCTAAATTACAAATATCTTCAATTTTCTTCCATTTTGTTGCAATAAGAAGCGCTTTTCATATCAACCGCCGAGCCTCTAAAGTTTGAATTTATAGCGCACCTGATTATTTATCTTGACAATCTGCCTTATTTTTGGTTTTATATACTTGTAAGCGCCTCGTTACCTCCCCTAAGCTGCTGTCCACATTCCACGGACAGCAGCATTTTTTTTCCTAAATCCCTGCCAATTCATATTTTCGCGCCCCGAGGCCGAGTTTCTCAGCTTCCTCTAACTGGAGCAGATAGGGTTTGTGGTGCAGTTTCCCGAGAATATTATCCCCTTTCCTGATCTGTTTGTCGGAAGCAAGCGACTGGGGCAAAGGCTCTGCCGCAGCCAGCATATCGATGCTCGCCTGTTCTACCGCCACGATATCTTCAGATATAAGGATACCGAGATCCTGGATGACCGGGACATCCGCGGCAGGCATACAATCGCATTCAGGCTGGATCTCGGTCAGAAAATTGACATAAAGGATTTTCCCCGGCTCAAAGGTGCTCATTACCGCCTTTGCGGCTTCCGCGAGAGAATGCATAAAGCGTTTATCCTCACCAGGAAGCGTCAGGGACTCTGACTGGCAGACCCGCTCGCACCTGCCGCACCTCCAGCATACGTCACCGTCCCAGACAAGCTCGTCATCCCTGAACGTTATGGCATCGAGCGGACAAACGTCCCGGCACTGATTACAGAGTTCGCACTTCTCCGCATCCCATACCATTTCGCCCTCCCCGATTGTATGCATCGAACCTCTTCCGCACTTCCACCCACAGGTACGGTGGGCGCTGCTCACTCCTCCCATCGCCATATTCTTTAATGCTCCTGCATACCCTGAATTGATATGCCCTTTTACATGTGAACAGACAACCATGGCCGGAACATCATGAATCACTGAAGCAACAGCGACCTCCCCCAGGATTTCACCTGCCCTGACCATTATATTGTCGTTGCCGTAGAGGCCGTCGGCAAGCACAACAGGGGCTCCGACAGAAAGATGATTGATCCCGTTCTGGTTGGCTACTTCAAGATAATCGAGTCCTTTTATCCTCACCGTATCCGTGACAAAAGGCTTTGCGCCGATTTTCTTAAGTGCATCCGAGATTTTCCTTAAGAAGACAGGACGTATAATCCTGTGGGCGCCTTCTGAACCGAAATGCGTCTTGATCGCGACCCACTCGTCAGGGCTGAAATAATGCATCAGCCCTATCCCCTGCAGCAGTCTTTCGAGTTTGCCGGGCATGCTGTCATGATAGTTCCATTTTTTTGCTCTTGCCGGGGCAAAATAGACTTTTGCCATAAAACCTCCTGATCACAAAGCGTTAATGAGTGCCTGCCGATGCTGCTTTATTATATATCCATCCGATCAGGACCGCGCTCACAAATCCATCGAGAAAGCCGTAGAGCAATCCGAGAAAGCTTCCGGCAGGGGTGATGGCATAACCGGGATAGATAGACTGGGCAAGCACCTCCAGAAACAATCTTCCGTACCCTGTATAGTATGAAATCCACGTCGTTACAAAGAGTGAGCCTCCCCACACTGTCCCTAATGCAATGCCCAAAGCTATTGGCTTGAGTCCCATAGTTTCTTTCCTTTCACATAGAGCACACACGCCAGAAAGGCGCCTGTCGTATTTGCCGCCATATCCCCGGCTGAAAAACTTCTGTACGGCAGAAAGTACTGCACAACCTCCATGCCCGCACCATAAAGGGCCGCAACAGCGACAGACGAATAACAGGCCCTGGTTAAAGTTGTTTTGCGCTCAAAAAACCTGAACAGCAGTATGGCTGTCAGCCCGTACATAACAAAGTGTACAACCTTGTCTGCCGGCAGATCAGTCTCTACTCCTGCTACAGGCACAACAGAAGCGATCAAAATCATCGCAAACCAGACAGTCAGCAAAAACATCTATTCACCCGAGAGGCTCTTGTCATAGAGTTCTTTTTTGCTGATGCCGTACTCTTCAGCAATTCTCCTTACCGCCTCTTTTCTCCCCAGCCCTTTCTTCATGAGGTCCCTTATCTCCATCAGGGCATCCTCGTTCGAATGCATTTTCTCCACTGGTCTGCCTTCGAGCACAATGACATATTCGCCCGCTATTTTCGATGTCTCCACCCGCTCGCGTATGCTGCCTGCAGTGCCCCTGAATACCTCTTCATACAGCTTGGTGATCTCTTTTATGATAACCGCTTTCCTGTCCTGAAAGATTTCACCAATATCGTCAAGTGTCTCAAGGAGCCGGTGAGGGGCCTCATAGAGCACGGTCGTGCGTGAATCAAGGCTGAGCTTTTTTAATTCCTTTACTCTCTGGGACTCTTTCACGGGAAGGAATCCCTGGAATATAAAAGCATCAGTTGAAAAACCTGATATCGAAAGTGCCGCGATCACCGCTGTCGGTCCGGGGATGGGGATAACACTGATACCTTCTTCAATGGCCCTTCTGATAAGGACACCCCCGGGGTCGGATATGCCCGGCGTCCCTGCATCGGAAATAAGTGCGACCGCCTGCCCTGAGTGGAGAATCCGGACCGTCTCCTCCGCCTTGACCTTCTCCTTCTCCCCCCAGTAGCTTATCAGGGGCTTGGAAATGCCGTAATGGTTCAGCAGTTTCAGGGAATGTCGTGTATCCTCCGCTGCGATGACATCGACCTCCTTCAGAACCCTCAATGCGCGCAGCGTGATGTCTTCGAGATTGCCGATAGGCGTTGAAACGATATAGAGAACCCCTTTCAACGCTGGTTCAGCATCTTTCTAAGTTTTTTGTCGGTCCTGACAATCTCATCCGCGTCGTCTCCCGTAAGCTCCCAGGCATAATCGTCTTTCGCGGATCGCTTCAGTTTGATCCTCACAGGCTTTTTCGGTTTAATCTGCTGCAGTTCCGGCTGCTTTTTGAACTGAAACGCATCTTGCCCGGCGCAATACGCCGGCGGGACAAAAAAACAGAGAGAAAAAGCAATACTCAGCACACACAAAGATTTCATCAGTAACTCCTGTATCTGTTCGTTATCGGAAAGCGCCTGTCCCTGCCGAAGGCCCTGGAAGTGATCTTTATTCCGGGCGGGGCCTGCCTTCTCTTATACTCGCTTCTGTCCACCATCCCTATCACCTTCCTGGCACATTCCGGATCACACCCCATTTTCAGAATCTCCTCGAAAGAGAACTCGTCTTCAATATACGCCTTAAGGATCGGATCGAGCACCGGATAGGGCGGGAGCGTGTCGCTGTCCTTCTGGTCATACTTCAGTTCGGCAGTCGGCTCCCTCCATAAAACCCTTTCAGGAATAACGGCTTTGCCCCCGGCTGAATTCCTCCAATTACTGACAGCATAGACGAGCGTCTTGGGCACATCCTTGATGACCGCGAAACCGCCTGCCATATCGCCGTAGAGCGTCGCATACCCGACGCTCATCTCTGATTTGTTTCCGGTCGTCAGCACAAGCCAGCCGAATTTATTCGAGAACGCCATGAGCAGATTTCCCCGTATCCTTGCCTGGAGGTTCTCCTCTGTTGTATCCTCCTGTCTTCCTTCGAAAGCTCCGGAAAGTATGCGCAGGTACCCGCCCAGGATATCATCGATCGGCAATTCCCTGATGGAAATGCCGAGATTCTCCGACAGCTCGAACGCATCCTCCCGGCTCACCTGCGACGTGTATTTCGAAGGCATGAAAAGACCAGTCACATTCTCCTTGCCGATCGCATCCGCTGCGATTGCCGCGACGAGGGACGAGTCTATGCCGCCGCTGAGGCCGATTACCACCCCGCTGAAGCCGTTTTTCCTCACGTAGTCGGCCGTGCCGAGGACAAGGGCCCTGTACACCTCTTCTTCACTCTTCAGCGCATGCTCCACAACCGGCTGCCGAAGTTTTTTACGTTCAGGATATCCCGCTGCCGGCATTTTTATCTTCTTTACGGCACAGGCCGTCCTTGCAGGCAGCTGCATCGAGGCCTGGTTTCTGCTCTTTCTGTATTTCCTGAGGCGCTCCATGTCAAGATCAAGGACCAGCAGGTCTTCCTCAAACTGTTTCCCTCTCGCGATCAGACTGCCTTCATGGTCGCAGACCATGCTGAAGCCGTCGAAAACCAGCTCGTCCTGCCCTCCGACCGCATTCAGATACACAATCACCACGTCATTTTCAGAGGAGCGCTCTTTCAGGATCCTTTCTCTCACCGCCGGTTTTCCCATCTCATAGGGAGAGGCATTGATGTTAATGATCACCTCAGCACCTGCAAGCGCCTGGACCCGTGCGGGCCCCTCCCGGTGCCAGATATCCTCACAGATATTGATCCCGATTCTGGCGCCGGCTATATTGTAAACAGGATACCTTTTCCCGGACTTGAAATAACGGTGCTCGTCGAATACCCCGTAGTTCGGCAGAAAGATCTTATGATAGATATCAGCTATTCTGCCATCGGCGATTACCGCGGCAGCGTTGTACAAGCTGTTCTTTTCCGCATCGACAAAGCCTGTGATAACGGTAATCCCCGCGGTTCGGGAGGCAATTTTTCCCAGTTCGGCCAGATTATCGGATATGAATTGGGGTTTGAGGATCAGGTCCTCGGGCGGATATCCCGTCAATGCAAGTTCCGGAAACGCGACGATATCGGCCTTGTACCTTCCGGCCTTTTTTATATAATGCGAAATCTTTTTCGAATTCCCGGCAAGATCACCAACCGTCGAATTTATCTGTGCAAGCGCCACACGTAACACTTTCATCTCTGTTCCCCTCTCAGTATAGCTACATGATAAAAAAAAGCATATTCTTTGTAAAGCGATATGACATATTTATGCTCCTTAACTATAAAAGCTGCCGCGGGCAGGCTTCACATTTTGTCACGAAAACTGCTCTTAGTGCGGGGGCATGTTCAAAAAAAAATTTACCATGGCGTCATCCGGGCAATCACGATTTCAGGAAGCCGGCCAAAAAGAGCATCTCAGCCATCGTCCCGGCAGTCCTGCAATAACAGGACGAACAGAGTTTTTTCACCAATCCCGGTGATTTTTCCCAGACCGCACCTACGGCGTTGTCAAGCGCAAACAGAAAACACTGTGTGCGATCCGCGGTCACCAAGAAGATCAAGGACCAAAACAGGCATGAAAAATAACCGAAATCTCCGCTCGCTGTTTATGCTTTCAGAGCCGCTGAAATTGTTTTTGACAGGACTTCCCGCGTGAAAGGTTTCTGTACAAAGCCCCTTGCGCCGTTTTTCAGCAGGTTGCCGATACCGGAAAAGCCTTCATCGCTGTATCCGGAAATTATGACGATCCTCACGCCGGGATTAATACTTTTTAAAGCATGGAATACTTCAACACCGTTTATCCCCGGCATTATCATATCAAGAAGGACGAGGTCTATGGCGTTCCCCTCTTTGCTGTACGTTTTTATGGCCTCGCTGCCGTCAGGCGCCGTTAAAACCGAATACCCCATGTGCTCAAGCAAATCCCTCGAACACTCCCTCACATAGAATTCATCTTCAACAAGAAGTATCCTGCCGCTCCCTTTTTCCTCGATTATTCCCGGGTTGTCATCTTTCTGCTGCACTTCCCTGCATACGGGGAAATAGATATTGAATCTCGTGCCATATCCCGGTTCGCTGTAAAGGTTGATGTACCCGTTGTGATTGGATACTATCGAATGCACGATATACAGGCCAAGTCCCGTGCCTCCGGAGCGGTTTTTTGTAGTGAAAAACGGATCGAAGACCTTCTGGGTATACTGCTTTTCTATGCCTTTCCCTGTATCTGATATGCTGAACCTCACCATTTTCTCTGCCGGGACGGCAGCCTTTCCCGTAACATATTCGACTTCCTCAGTTTCGATCAGAAGCCTGCCCCCCTCCGGCATGGCATCCCGCGCATTGACCGCAAGGTTCATGATAACCTGCTGAAGCTGGGTGGTATCTGCCTTGATTTTTGGAAGGCCCTCTTTCAGCTTCATATCGATCGTTATATTTTTCGGGATGCTCCTTGAGAGCAAGGCAATCGTCTCCTCTGTCACCTTGTTCAGGTCTGCAATCCGGAATTCCCAATTATCCTTTCTGGTAACGTTCAGGATCCTTGAAGCCATGTCTGCGCCCCTTTGCGCCGAACTGTCGATAATACTGATCGCCTTGTATTTGGGATCGTCTTCCCCGATCTCATCCTTCAGGATTTCCGCATAGCCCATAATAGCGGTAAGCACGTTATTGAAGTCATGGGCAATTCCGCCAGCGAGCGTTCCGACTGCCTCCATTTTCTGCGAGTGCAACAGCTGTTCCTCCAGTCTCTTTTCCCTGGTGATGTCCCTTTTGATGGCAACAAAGTGTGTAATTTCATTGCCCGTGTTTTTTATGGAGGTTATGATCATTTTTTCATTATAGAAGCTGCCGTCTTTCTTCTTGTTGATGAGGGTACCTTCCCAGTTCTCACCGGAAAGTATCGTGGCCCACATCTCCTTATAAAACTCACTGCTTTGCTGGCCGCTGTTCAGCATTTTCGTGTTACTGTAGATCAGCTCTTCGATATTATAGCCTGTCATTATTGCAAACGAGGGGTTTGCATACTGTATATTAGCGTCCCTGTCAGTAATGATTATCCCCTCCCCTGCCTGGTCAATAGCAGTCGTGATGAGCTTCTGTTTCTCCTCGAGCCTTCTCCTTGCAATAACATCTGCAAGAATCCTCGCGACACTGGTGAGAAAGTCAATCTCATCCTGATCAGCCCTCTTCCCGTCCGCCAGATAAAGCACAATAACCCCAAGCAGTTCCCTGCCGAAAAGTATGGGAACGCAGTAATGCCCGTGAGGCTTCATGCCTTCGTAAACAATGTCATGCATTTCGTTTATACAGTCAACATGCACAAACTGTCTTGATTCAGCCGC
This sequence comes from Nitrospirota bacterium, assembly GCA_029858145.1. GTDB lineage: Bacteria > Nitrospirota > Thermodesulfovibrionia > Thermodesulfovibrionales > UBA6898 > JAOUFP01. The sequence goes on from JAOUFP010000001.1 coordinate 9,951, forward strand.
CCTCCCGCAAATACATCTGCCAAAAGGCACCCTCGCGCACGCCTTTGTTATTTCAGGGTTGAAATTTATGGCGCTTTTCAGGACCAGAACCGAGGGCTCATCTTCAACAAGGAATAAGCCGCCCTTTGCTTCGATCTTCATCCAGTCGAAAGACAGTATTATTTTCAGCGTGTCCCCGATCAGCTCTTCCATGGTCTCTGTTTCCGTAGCCAGCTTCAGGATATTCGAAAAGGCAATCTGCCTCTGGTAGTGGAGCTCCATTTCTTTCTTGCTCACTTCAAGCTCATTGGTTTTTGACTTTATATCAGAGATGGCCAGCCTTGTAAATTCTGAAAGCCGGCCTATCTCGTCATTTTTCTTAACCGGAGCAATGTTTTCTGTCAGGCCCTTTTTCACATCCTCGACACTCCGGCTGAGCGCCATAAGCGGGCTGATGAACAACAGCGTAAATGAAAAAAATCCGGCACATATGCCGGCAATGAGCACCAGATACATGACAATGAGAAAAACCTCGGCCCTGCCTTTCAGTTTATTTATCTTGCCCTCGGAGAGACGCAGCAGTACTTCAACCGATTTCTCTATCTTTTCGGTCTCGTTGTATAATTGCTCTTTCAACGGTTTTTCTACGCCTTGTCCAGGCAAGGATACATTTATTGCATTGTTTATCCTGACAAAGGACAAATCCATTTGAATGAGCTCCGGGATATCCTCATCTGACAGCAGTGTCCTCTTTAACTCATTTGAATACTCCGGCATGGAATGAGTGATTTCCCTGACTTTTTTCTGGAGAGCCTCGCCTGACCCGCCGGATAATGCCTCTCTCTGAATTTCGTATGAGGAGTGGTTGATCTTGTCAAGGATCGTAATGACTTCGATGAGCTTTTCGTTCATCGATTTGTATACGGAAAAGGCCCCTGCTGAAATGATTAATATGCCGATTGCAAGCAGTGAAAAGATAATTGACTTGGTCCTGAGGGTCATACGCCGGCACCCTTCACGTCATATCCGTGTTTATTGAATATCTCTTTCCCCTCCTGCGCGAAAAAATCATAGAATCTTTTCGCCAGTTCCGGATGCCGTGATGTTGTCAGAAGACCTATATAAAGAGCGTCTTTGATGCTGTATTCCTTTTCTATCGGGACGACCAGGAGACCTTTGCCTTCCGGAGCATAGGCCATTACCTCCCATTCAATAACAGCATCTATGTTTCCTTCCCTGCACTTTCTGAGGATTTCCTGTGTGGATGATCCGAAAAAGACTACATTTGACAGGATCTCCCTGCCTTTCGGATGCCGGCCGAGTATTCTTTTATTGATGAGTTTGCCGAGACTGGTCATTTCGGGGTTCGAGATGGCAAGCCTCACCCCTTTTCGGGAAAGGTCGTCCAGCCCGCTGATTTCCCCCTTGTACCGGGGCGAAACAAGTATGCCCGCTTTATGCCATGCGACAAAGGAATTTTCCCTCAAAAGTCCTTTTTCGGAAAGGCCGTCAAGCACTTTCCTGTCGCCTGGAAGAAATACGTCACCTGTCATAAAATTCAAGATGTAGTTCCTGAGGGTCAGCGATCCTTCGAAAACAGTAAGCACCCTGATTCCCGTTTTCTCTTCAAACTTCCCGGCAATCTCTGCCACGGGGACCTTCATAGCAGCGCCCGAGAGGAATATCAGATACGGTTTCCTGCCATCCGGCAGAAGCATCAGGACGGCAAATGAGGCAACCGTCAAAATTAATGCTGAAAACAGAAGATACCTTTTTTTGAAAAAAGGATTCATTTACCTCGTGATGTTTAAAATGTATACTTCGGTTTATTATAAAAAATATTATCCGTGTCTGAATCTGCAGTGAAGCGCAGTCGATGCATACAGTCTTTTTTAATAATAAGCGCCGCATGCCAGCCCGAACAGCAGTTGCCATGAATTCGTTTACAATAATAAAATATGATGCGAAAGGCAATACTTTTTTTCAGAAACGGGATGCCAAAACAAAAATGTCCTGTTACCACAGATTTTATGCCGTTTTTTTGAGAGAGGAGACGAGAGGAAACTAACGAATCAGTCAGGGGCGTTAAATACAGAATCTAGCGGCAGTAATCCCATCTACCCCGTCTGAAAGATTTGACAGCAGGCATCCCCTTCAAAAAATGTTTTGACCAGGGTCCCTTCTGCTGAGCAATTGCAGAATGAAACGAGAAGGACAAACCGCAATATATAAACAGATGCTTTCTGCTTTCGCGTGGATGCCATTCCCGAAAAACGGAAAATCCATATGATCTTTTTTCATAAGATGCCTGTCCTTATTTATTTTTTGATTCCCGCCTTGCAGCATAGATTTATTGAAGGTAACAATACTATAATTGTTTAATTTTGAAATAAATTTCAAAGGTTATCTAATTATGAAACTAGTTGATAACATAACTATCGTTCAGGTCCTTTTGGGTTCCCTTGTCCTGCTGTTTGCAATCTTTCCTGCCCTTCAAATAAGGAGAGATGTCTCAAAAGATCTGCAGGGGAAATGGCTTGCCGTTATTTCTCTTATGGTCTTTTTCTTTATCTGCAATATCCTCTTTGCAGTCATGCTGTTATTCGAGTGGCCCTTCCCTCCTGTGTTTCTTGCCGGCAGCATCTTTCTTGCAGGAGCCTGTTTCGTGCATATATTGATGAAGATAACCAGAACCACTTTCCTGCACAACCTCATGCAGGACAGGGAACTGAAACTGTATGCCGAACAACTGTCGGAAAGCCTCGAGGGCCTCAGAAAGACAAACGGGGAACTGGAGGAGGAGATCGCCCGGAGGAAACTCCCCGAAGAGGCGCTGAGGAGGAGCGAGGAGAAGTATTCCTCCCTTGTAGAATCTACCGCGGACTCGATCTACCTGGTAGACAGAGATTACCGCTACCTTTTTATAAACAAAAACCATTTGTCGCGCCTCGGCATTTCCGAAGGCGGGTATCAGGGCAAGGGATATGCTGATTTCCACACGCCGGAAGAAACGAAACTCTTTACCGGAATCGCTGATGAGGTATTCAGAACAGGCACCTCGGCATGGTTTGAACATAAGAGCCGGAGAGACAAAGAATATTTTCTCCTGACCTTAAGCCCGGTAATAAAAATTGACGGGGAAATCTCGGCCATCACCGTCGTCTCGAAGAACATTACTAAGCTGAAAAAAATGGAGACAGAACTGAGAACTATGTCGTTTACCGACCCTTTGACAGGACTGCATAACAGAAGGGGGTTCCTGACCCTTGCGGACCATCTGCTCAAGGCAGCCGACAGAACAAGGTCCAAGGTATATCTGTTGTACGCGGATATGGATTACCTCAAACATATCAATGATAACTTCGGCCATCAGGAAGGCGATTTAGCACTGAAAGAAACCGGCCGAATATTGAAAGACACCTTCAGGAAATCCGATATCGTGGCCCGCATAGGCGGAGATGAGTTTGTCGTGATGCCGATAGGGAACAAAGAGGAAAGCGTCCCGCTGCTCACAAAACGACTCGACGACAACATCAGGAACTACAATGAAAAAAAGATACATAAACACACCTTGTCGCTGAGCGTCGGCATAACTTATTACGATCCGGCGCACCCCGCATCGCTTGAGGAACTGCTGTCGCAGGGAGACAAAATGATGTATGAGCAGAAACTCACAAAAAAAGATACTTAGCCTGCATTATCTATGAAAAAGTTGTGCAAGTGTTTTTTGATCTGTTTTGTCTCCTATCTGCTTACCTTGAGCTTCGAGATGAAAAAAGTCTTCATCAAGAGCTCTACAAACAGTTATCTCGGGGGAACCCTATAGTCAGGTATCCCCTCTTTTGGCCATGAATCACCACTATTAAGTCCATTAACCACTCATCTATCCGTGCCATCAGCACACATTAATTGTTCGATTACGGTCCCCTAATCATTCAAAGAGCCCTGTCGGCTATAATGTAGAGAGGGCGACCGCTAACTTTTTTTCAGAGTAAGGGCGTTTCTCTTTCCACAATCTAAATATGATCTCCAAAAGCTTTCTTGCCACTGCTACTCTGGCGCGCTTTGTTCCTCCTCGGTTTGCGATTCGGTAGTAATACCCTCTCAACCAATCGTCTTTTACAATGGCTCTCTGGGCTGCCTCAATCAGTGCCCACCGTAACCATCGGTTGCCTTGTTTTGTGATCTTACCCTGGAAGGTCTTCCCACCGCTCGAATAGGTTGTCGGTACCAACCCGGCATAGGAACAAAGCTTCGAAGCCGACACAAATCGTTTGATGTCGTCAATCTCATACCGGATCAGCACCGCCAGAAGTTCTCCTATCCCCGGCACACTTTCTATGAACCCGCAGATGTCATCCTTTTCAAAAAGGCTCTTAATCTCCTGCTCAGATCTCTTAATGTTTTCCTCGATTGCTTCGATAACATCAAGATATCGATTCACTATCTCAGTGTCGTTGCCTCTCAACTGAAACGACCTCATATAGGTCTTTCCCTTCTTGCCAAATTTGTCCGTTAGTTTCCTGAAGCCAAGATTCCCGATATGGTTCCTTGCCAACACGGCGTGCACCATATTTTTGATCATGGTTCTTATCTTTACGAGCGATGCCCTATATCGCAGAAGGTTTTTCTTGTCCCGTGTATCAAAATCAGGCGCATATGCCTCGGCGATCAGATTACCCCGCAGCAGATGCGCCAGAATCTCTGAGTCCAACTGGTCTGTCTTAATCCGGGCTTCGGCAATCGCCCGAGTCTTCAGGGGATGTGCTACCTTCACCTCCTGAATCTTTTCGTGCACTTCATCATAAAAGTAACCCCAGTTGTAGCATGCCTCGATCACGGCCTTGAGATCACCATCACCGTTGACTCGGTCAAAATAGCCCCTAATGGCTGCCCGATCAGTCGAAACCCTGTCTTTTCGCAACACCCTGCCTGCATCATCCACCGTCGTTGCCACAAAATATCGCTTATGCAGATCGATTCCCATATACTTCATATGTGCACCTCCTTAATTGTTCCCTAGGGGATAGTGTAATACCTATCGCCCTTTCGGGGGTGCACAACTTTTTCATATTATCATTCATAAATCTTTCCGGTGGTAATCAAACAACGCGGCAGGAGAAGGCATTGTGAACGGTTTCATTTTCCGATAGTCCGACAGACTGTTTCTATGAATATCGGGAGGAAAATGCCCCGGAGCAAAGCGGGAATGAGCGCCAATGCCTCCTCCTGACGTTGAAATACAACATTTTTATGAATAATGTGAATAGGGCAGCGCCTCTCCTTTTTCTCTCCCCCAGACAGCTGTCGCAAGATTCCATCCCGGAGACGGCACCCGTGCAGTTTTTCCGGAAAACAGGTCCCTTCCTGTTTATGCCTTTGTGCGGCTGAGAAGCTGATCAAACACCCGTGGCATCCTGCTCTCGAAGTCCAGGCGCTTTTTTGTGAGCGGATGGGGGAAGGAGAGCCGGTACGCATGCAAAGCCAGACGCTTCAGGGGGTCTGCTGCCGCTCCGTATTTCATATCCCCTGCAACCGGGTGCCCGATGCCTGAGAGATGCACCCTGATCTGGTGCTTCCTTCCTGTCTCGATTGCGATCTCCAGAAGCGAATATGCGCCGCCTTTTTTCAGAATTTTATACTTTGTGACGGCATATTTCGCATTTTTTGCCCCCCTGCCCTCATATACCCTGAACGTGGCGGTTTCGCTGAGATAACCGGCAATGGTGTCTTCATTTTTCCGGGGAACGCCTTCGACAACGGCGAGATAACGCTTGTCAGCCTCAGCCCAGTTGTCCTGCAGCCTGCGTTTGGCTGCTTCTGTCTTTGCAAAGACAATAAGGCCGGAGGTTTCCCTGTCAAGCCTGTGCACAATAAATACGCGCTCCCGCTTGTCAGGATCGCGTTCCCGCAGATATTCGTTCAGCTGAAAATAAGCGGTTTTTGTCCTTTCCTTCTCTGTGCCGATCGTCAGGAGGCCTTCAGGCTTGTCGATGACAACAACTGCGTCATCCTCAAAGAGGATTTTGAGCCCGAGCTTCGGAACACCGGCAGACAGAGCCTTTTTTTCTGAAGAAATGGAAATCCTGTCTCCGGGGAGCAGCCGGTGATCATGCCGCTCAACAGTTTTACCGTTTACCGAAACAGCCCTGTATTTCAGAAACTGCTTGATTCCGGTCCTCTTAAAGCCGAGTGAAAGCAGATAGTCAACCAGCCCGGCTTCTTCGCCGGCTATATATTCCTTTTGGGGCATCTCAGGTCTCTGCCCCAGACCTGCCGGACTCTTCCTTCCGGCTGGTATGCCCGCCTCTGAGCTGTCCGCAGGCAGCGAGGATGTCCTGCCCCTTGCTCTCACGTATAAGCACGGTCATGTTACCGTCTGTCAGAATTTTCTGAAATGCAAGAACGCTGAAACGGGAAGGCCGCTGCAAATCGCTCCCCTCATGCGGGTTAAAGGGGATAAGGTTCACCTTGCAGCGGATTCCCCTGAGAAGCCTTACCAGTCTTCGCGCGTCTTCAGGAGAATCGTTTACACCGGCGATCAGGACATATTCAAAGGTAATCCTCCTTCGCGGCTTGAGGGGAAATCTTCGGCAAGCCTCTATCAGTGTCTTTATCGGATATTTCCTGTTGACCGGCATTATCCTGTCGCGCACCGCGTCGGTAGTCGCGTTGAGCGAGACCGCAAGGTTGACATCCGGGGCCTTCCCCGGCAGTTCGAGTATCTTCGGCGCGAGCCCTGCTGTCGAAAGCGTTATCTTGCGCTTCGAGATTCCTATGTGCAACACAATCCTCTTCAGCGCCTCGACCACCTCATCGAAGTTCGCAAGAGGCTCTCCCATGCCCATCAAAACGATATTGGAAATCTTCTCCGGGGCGATAAGCCTGTTGACGCTCAGGATCTGGTCCACAATCTCCCAGGCCCTGAGGTTCCTGATCAGTCCAGCGGCGCCGGTAAGACAGAAGCGGCATCCCATCGCGCAGCCTACCTGTGATGATATGCATAAGGTCAGACGGTCTTTGTCGGGGATCAGTACGCTCTCGACGGTCTGTCCGTCTTCGAGGGAAAAAAGGAACTTCTCCGTCCCGTCAGAAGACCGCTGTCTTGCGACGACCACGAGGTTGCCGATAGTCGAGATCTCCGCGAGCCTGCTTCTGAGGTCTTTCGAAAACTCGGTGATCTCATCCAGAGAGGTAGCGTACCGGGCGTAGATCCAGTTCAAAAGCTGGTCTGTCCGGTAGTTGGGGAGACCCCGCTCTTCCATGAAGCCGGATAGTTCATCCCTCGACAGGGTCTTCAAATTTATTTTTTTTGACATGGCCTTAAGAAAAAATTCCGGAGATCAGAGGTTTACTGCCTGGCCGTGCATCGGGGGCAGAAAAACTTCCCGCTGAACCACGGCGTCTCATGGGAAAATTCAGGGATGAGGTCGAGCAGCATCGGCGCGCTGCATAAGGCGCACCTGAAATTATTGAGTTTAAAATCATCGGAAAGTTTCCTTGCGTCATAGGCGTCTTCCCGAATCTCTATAGTATATTGCGCGAAACTCTGTTCAGGGGGGCGCTGGCTCAGCACCGTCCGGATCTTCTCGACAACCTCATTCGGCTTCGTTGTAGACTTGACAATATACCCCGCTGCGCCAAGATTCAGCGCCTTTTCGACCTCTTCCGGCTGCCCTTTCGCGGAAAAGACGAGGACAGGGACACCGGACAAACGGGAATCAGTTTTGATGACCTGGAGGACCTTGAAACCGTCCATAACAGGCATCATGAGATCAAGCAGCACGATATCCGGCTTTTCCCCGGAAAGCAGCTTGATAGCCTCCATGCCGTTGTCGGCAGTCAGTACCTGGAACTGCTCGAGCGTGAGCTTGTTCCTGTACATCTGCTGGACCGCCTTCGAATCCTCCACCAACAGTATTTTATTTCTCATGGCAAAAAATGTAATCCTTCCGGCCAGATTATGTCAACAAAAATACCTTCTCACCGCTATCCCCGGGATCGAATCATAATCCCTTATCTGATAAGGATACTCTGCAGACAAATCCCTCTGTTCTAAAGGATCTCTTCAATCCTGACATTGAATGTCAGGTCCTTCCCTGCCAACGGATGATTGCAGTCCATGGTGAAGGATTTTTCGGATTTGCCGATGACCGTAATGTTCACCGCCTGGCCGTCAGCACGGTACATCTGGAGCTGCTGCCCGATCTCCGCGCTGAAGTTCTCCGGTGCGCGCGACCTGTCGAACTCAAAGATCATCTCCTCTTTCCGCGGTCCATATGCCTCTTCAGCCGGTATTTGTATTGTTTTTGTCTCTCCGACAGCCATCCCGATTACTCCCTGCTCAAATGCCTTCAGTAGTTCGCCTTCCCCCACCTTGAATTCCATGGACGCGCCATCTTCAGAGGTATCAAAAACTGTCCCGTCCTCAAGTCTGCCTGTATAATGAACCCTTACGGTATCACCTTCTTTTACCATAGCCATTTTTTTCTCCTTCCCTGATTTTCTTGATCTGCGGCGCTGCTGCGCACGGGCACTCCCGGGCCGGGCCGGGGATGCGATACTTAAAGTTCGTCAATTTTAACATACTTTCCCCACTATTATCTTCCCGGCCAAATGCTGCTTGGCTAAATATCCTCTCCGTGGCATAATAGTCAATCACCCCGTCTCAAGGGAAGGGGGAATGCTTAGCGAGCAAGGAAGAATATTATCCCGTATTTCCCGAAAAAATATTGTTGGAGGTCGCAGGTTGAAAACAGCAGGGATTTTTCCCGGCCAGGGGTCAGAGTTTCCCGGAATGGCGGAACAGCTTAAGGAATACCCCGTTACAGGAGAGATTTTCTCCGTTATCAGCAAGATTGCCGGCAGCGATATCTTGAAGCTCGCCCTTGAAGGGCCTGAGGAAGCTTTGAGAGAACCCCTGGCCGCGCAGCTTTCTGTCTTCGGCACGAGCGCATGTTACTGGCACCTTCTTAGGGAGCGTATCGTTTTTCAAGGTCTTGCAGGCTACAGCCTCGGTTTTTATTCAGCACTCTATGCCGCATCCTCGATCTCCCTGGAAGACTGCGTAAGGATCATCATAAAGGCAAACAAGGCTATTTTGGACATAACAGAGGGCACAGAGGGACTGATGGCCGCGATTATAGGCCTCAGGATCAGCGAGATCGAAGATATATGCAAAGCTGCCGGAAACGTTTTTGTATCCAATATCAGTTCCGCCACCCAGATCGTTGTGTCGGGCATGCGGGATGATGTACGAAAGGCTTGCCAAAAGGCGCTGGCCGCCGGCGCACTCCACTGCAGAGAACTTCCCATACCTTTCCCGCTTCACACTCCCCTCATGACCGGTATCGGGGAAAGGCTGGAACCCTTTGTAAAGAGCATCGAGATAAAGCCGCCCGCGATTCCGGTCATAAGCCATATAGACAGCAGAATTTTGAAACTGGAGGATATCGCAGAGGTGATCTGCGGACAGCTCACGAGAAAAGTAGCGTGGAAGGATACCGTAATCTTTTTTGCGGGGGCAGGGACAACCAGATTCCTTGAAATCGGCCCGTCCGATGTGTTATCAAAACTGGTCAGGTGGATAGTGAGGGATGCCGAGTCGGTGCATGCCGGGGAGGTGCTTGATTGCCAGACCGTGTAGCTCTCGTTACAGGCGGTACAAAGGGTATAGGAAAGGCAATAGCCCGCTCTCTTGTCAGTAAAGGCATACGGGTATTCATGAACTACGCCTCTGATGACAAGTCTGCCGAAGAGGCGCTGAACGAACTCAATACCGGCGGAAATTACGCCCGGACCATAAAGGCCGATGTCTCCGACCAGCAGCAGGTGAATGAGATGATAGACGGGATAGTCCGGGAGACGGGCAGGATCGACATCCTCGTAAACAATGCCGGCATAATAAAAGACGGCCTTCTGATGCTTATGCCTGACAGCAACTGGCACCGGGTGATTGAAGTGAACCTCAACGGGGTCTATTATACATCCAGGGCGGTCCTGCGGACGATGATAGGCAGCAGATGGGGCAGGATCATCAATATCATTTCACCGAGCGCGCTCCTGGGAAGGGCCGGACAGACAAACTATTCCGCTGCAAAGGGAGGCGTTTTGAGTTTTACAAAATCGCTGGCAAGAGAATCCGCGCGGTTCGGCATAACCGTCAACGCGGTCTCACCCGGCGTGATCGCGACCGGACTCACAAGGTACATGGACGAACGCGTCAAAACAGAGTTCCTTTCGATGATTCCTGCGGGAAGATTCGGGACCCCTGAAGAGGTCGCGCACGCGGTCCTGTTTCTGGCCTCGGACGAGGCCGCTTATATTACCGGTGAATACATATCCGTTGACGGAGGACTCACATAGTGGAAAAAGAAACGCTCATTGAAGAACTGAAGGCGCTCATCATAAAGAGCCTGAAACTCGAGGATGTCCTGCCTTCGGATATCGATCCCGCCGCGCCGCTTTTCGGGAGCGGGCTGGGCCTGGACTCGATAGACGCGCTCGAACTGGTCGTTGCGCTCGAGAAAACATATGGCATAAGAATACCCGACGAAGATGTAGGAAAAGAGGCGTTCGCGTCGCTCAGCGCGCTCGCCGGCTATGTCATAAAAAACAAGAAGTAGCGCTGCCATGAGACCTTTTGAACATCTCCTTCACAGACATCCTTTTGTTATGCTCGACAGGGCAGAGGTAGTGGAGGAAGGAAGACATGCAAAAGGCATAAAACTTGTTAGTGCCGATGATCCCGCGGTATCGCAGGCAGGCATCTTCCCTTCCGCGTATGTCGTGGAGGCGATGGCCCAGACTTCGGGCATCGCGAGCGGGAAGGAAACAGGCTCGATGCTGGCAGGGCTGAAAGACATAGAATTCCGCGGCACTGTGCTGACAGGGGATACGCTGGAGACCGAAAGCATATTCGAAAGGAATTTCGGCGGGCTTTATTTCTTCTCCTGCACGGCATCCGTATCAGGGAAGAGGGTCGCGGAAGGAGGGGTGATACTCTACTTCGATGAAACAGCATGAAACGCGCCTGACAGTCAGGTTCAACGAAGTCGATTCCTATAACGTCGTATGGCACGGCCACTACCTCGGCTATTTCGAGGTGGGCAGGCTCGACCTCTGCGGCAGGTTCGGCATGTCGCCCGGCAACCTCGGGGTCCTCGGGCTTTTCGCGCCGGTGGTCGATATGCGCTGCAGGCTGCGCGCGTCCGCCAGATACGGGGACGAGCTTCTCCTGGAGACATCCGTTGTTCCCACTGAAAAGGCGATGCTGATCTTCTCTTTCCGCCTCTACCGGCTGCCTGATATGCACCTCCTCGCCGAAGGTGAGACATCACATGTGCTCCTCAACCTCGAAAACAAGATGCTCTATGAGGTCCCTCCGGAACTGGCTTCGAGGATAGCAAAGATGACGGCGTATCTTGATGCAGAGTAAACTGCCCCTCATCCGGTCTTTCACAAAAAAACATCCCCGGCTGACCCTGCTTTTGTCGGCATTCGTCCTCATCGCCGCGCTCTCGATCATTTCAGGGGCGAGGTTCGATACTGACGTGACGAGGCTCATCCCCGTGCACGCGGAGAAGACCGCCCGCTACTTCTCGCTTCTCGAGACCTTCGGGGGCATGGAGAAGACCTACCTTGTTTTTTCTTCGGACAGCATCATGGACCACACGGACACGATCGACGCTGTCGGCAAAGAGATAACATCCTCGGGGCTCGTGCGCAGCGCTGAATGGAAAATCCCTGAAGCAACAAAAAAGTTTCTGCGGGAGGTCTACGCGAAAAAGGCCCCCCTCCTCCTTTCCGGGAAGGAGATGGAGGAGTTCACCAAACGCCTCTCTCCTGAAGGCATGTCGCGTGAGCTGGAAAAGACACGGCAGCGTCTCACACTGCCCGGCGGGCAGGAGCTGCTCGCGCAGATAGACCCGCTGAATCTGTTCGAGATCTTTTCCGGCCATATGAAATTCTCCGGCACGCCCTTTGATTTCAGGTCAGGCTATTTTCTCACGCCGGACGGCAGGCATGTCGTCATGATCCTCACGCCATTGAAATCACCCCGGGACATCGCGTTTTCAGAAAAGCTCGTCGGACGTCTTGAAACGATACTCGGGAAATACGCAAAGGAAGGGCTGAAGGCGGTGATAACCGGAAGCCACGCGATCACCCTCCATGAGGCATCCGTAATGAAATCCGAGATTGTCACCAATATCATCATGTCCCTTCTCGGCGTGGCCCTCATATTCCTGATCTTCTTCAGGTCGCTGAAGGGGCTTTTGTATGTCATGCTCCCTGTCTCCACTGCGATTGTAACCACCATGGGAATGATGCTGGCGGTCACCGGAGCTCTTTCGGAGATCACCGGCGCCTTCGCCGGGCTCATCACAGGCCTCGGCATAGACCTCGGGATCGTCCTCTACGTGAGATACCTGATCAATTCCAGCGCATACGCGGACAGGGCAGAGTGCATGGATAAAAGCATATCTGACGTCTACAGAGGGATCACCACCGGCGTGATCACCACCGCCCTCACCTTTTTGCCGATGGTCTTCTCTTCGTTCAAAGGGATACGCGACCTCGGCCTGCTGACCGGCCTCGGCATGATCTTCTGCTGGGTCTTTCTCTTCGGCCTCTTTTCCTTGCTGATCAGACCTTCAACCGGGAAATTCGTGGAGATAAAGGCGATAGGGAAACTTGCCGCCAGGGCATATAACAGGCCCTATTGGGTTATTTCCGTTACAGCGGTCATCACCCTCCTGCTCGTGCCCTTCATCCCCCGCGTCCCTGTAACCGGAGACATAACAAAGCTCGGCACGACAGACAATAAGGCACGGCAGGCTCTCGAAGAGCTGAAGGAAAGCTACCTTGAAGAGCAGGGGGTCTTTATCATAGCGGGCGCGGAAGACCTCGAATCGGTCCTCAGGAGAAGCCTTGAGATAAAAGAGTCTCTTTCAGGAAAAATGACCGGTCTCTTCGCGGCAGGAGACATCCTCCCTCCTCTCTCCCGGCAGGAAGAAAACCTGCGCGTTCTCTCTTCTCTGGACGCCGGAAAGATCGTCCGGGACTTCAACAGAAAGGCGGCTGAGGCAGGGTTTGACGTCAGGGCCTTCGGAGCCTTCACCGAAGGGTTGAAAGGCATGCTTGCCAACAGGGCCCCCGTCACCGTCAACGACCTCGAACCGGTCAGGGACGCGATAGAAAAAATACTGGTAAAGGACAGTCACGGGTGGAAGACACTCATAACCGGAAACCTCAGGGAAGGCGCGGCGCTCGGGAATTACCCCGGACTTGAGTATACAGGGCCCGCGTTCATAAAACAGGAACTCCTTCACATCCTGAAAAAAGACGCGATTGTCATCAGCATCATCGGCCTTCTCCTCGTGAACATCGTCCTTTTTATCGATTTCAGACGCCTCTTTTACGTCATCCTCTGCCAGATCCCCGTGTTCTTCGCCATCATCTGCGTGCTCGGCATTATGGGCCTTTCGGGCATAAGCCTGAACTTCATGAACGCGATCGTCTTCGTCATGCTCGCGGGAATCGGGACCGACTATACCGTACACCTCCTCCACCGCTATCTGACTGACCGGGACATCAGCGCTGCCTTTCTCCAGACAGGAAAGGCGGTCCTCGTCGCAGGACTTACCACGCTCGCGGGGTTCGGCACCATAGGCTTTTCCTCATATAAGGGGCTTGCGACCATGGGCCAGGTCGCGGCCATCGGGACGATGCTCTGCGTTCTTTTCTCTTTAACTCTCATCCCTTCCCTGTTAAAATTACATGAGAACATTTCCGGCAAAAGATGAGGACCATGCCTTTGACCGAGCGTAACATCTGCTGCGTAATCCCGGCATATAACGAGGCAAGAAGAATTTCTTCCGTGATCAGAGGCGCCAGGGAGCATATCAATGACGTCATCGTCGTCGACGACGGTTCGGGGGACGCTACCGCGGAACTGGCTCAGAAGGCGGGCGCATATGTCCTCAGGCATGATCTGAACCGCGGGAAAGGCATGGCGCTCAGGACCGGCTTCTCCCATGTAATGAAAAGAGGCTACCGGGCGGTCTTGACACTCGACGCGGACGGACAGCACGATCCTTCGGAGATACGGAAGTTCCTCTCCGCGTTTCAGGAAAATTCAGGCGATGTCATCATCGGGTCGCGGCTCTGGGACAAGGCTGCGATACCCCGTTACCGCTACATCCCGAACCAGATAGGGATATTCTGCATATCAAAGGCAGCCGGCTGCAGGATAGAAGACACTCAGTCAGGGTTCCGCCTCTACCGGAAAGAGGTGCTGGACGCGTTAAACCTTGTGACCACAGGCTTTGAAACCGAGACGGAGATACTCATTAAAGCAGGGAAGAAAGGCTTTAAGATCCATCACCTCCCGGTATCCGCAATTTATCACAGCGACTACACAACCAATTTCAGGCCTGTCAGGGACTTTTACCGCATAAGCATTCTGGTCTTGAAGCTGGCCTTTTCAGGAGAAGCAAAAGGGTGAGATCCGATGAAAGACAAATCGCCAAACCCGGGAATCTCTTTTTTTCCATCCGGGCAAGGGCGGCTTCCCGACGAACCATATAATACAGTGCTCTTTTCTGATTGCAGGGTTGAAAATATCTACTGGGACAGAAACAAATTATTTATTGAATATTCTAAATTACAAAATAAACACCCGGATAAAATCAGGGCAGAATTAAAAATGAATCCTCCTGCCCGGGCGACGTTGATTGAGATTAATCCCTGAAAGGGCGCTGCGCTCATACCGTCGGGCATTCGGCCTGCCCGCTGCTACTTGTCCAGCACCTCCCGTATCTTTCTTAAAATCTCCTCTGTCGTGGCAGTTTTCGATATGAAATTTAACTTCTCCTCAATGATCCCCTGGTTGTCTATTATGTCTTTCGTATATCCGCTCATAAAGAGCACCGCAGTCTCCCGACTCTCTTTTTTAATCTCCTCATACACTTCCCTGCCGTTTTTTTTGGGCATCCGCACATCGAGAAAGACAAGATCAATCTGGTCTTTCTTTTCCATAAACACCTTCACCGCGGACTCGCCGTCCCCAGCCTCCAGCACCGTATACCCCGACAGTCGCAGCACCTCGCTCATCGTCTCCCTCGCATCATGGTCATCTTCCGCCAGGAGGATCGTTTCTTTCCCTTCGGTTGCCGAAGTGACATCCCGGCTCTCTTGCTGTACTGCCTTTGCTTCCACTGCTGGAAGGTATAGCTTGAAGGTGGTCCCCTTTCCCGGCGCCGTCTCCACATCAATAAAACCGTTGTGCTGTTTTACTATGCCATAGGTGACCGCAAGCCCCAACCCTGAGCCATGCCCCAACTCCTTTGTGGTAAAGAACGGCTCGTATATCTTTTCCTTTATCTCCTCTTCCATCCCCACTCCTGTGTCAGAGACGCTCAACAGGACATATCTGCCGGAAACACCGTAGCCGTGCCTCTTCCTGAATTCCTCATCCATGTCTATTATTTCGGTACGAATGGTCAGTCTCCCTCCGTCCGGCATAGCATCCTGCGCATTGGTCGCGAGGTTCAGGAGAACCTGTTCTATCTGGTTGATGTCTGCCATGACTGCCGGTTTTTTGTCAGTGAGAACTATAATCATCTCTATGTCTTCGCCGATAATAGGGGATAACAGTTTCGTCCCCATATGAATGATCCCGTTGAAATCTACGGGCCGCAGGGTGATTGTCTGTTTTCTGCTGAACGCCAGAAGATCGTGGCAAAGGCTGCTGGCTTTGTTTATGGACGAACTGATCTGTTCAGCATATTTGATCACCGGGTTGTCCGCCTGAAGTTTTTTCAGTATGAGGTGAATGGATCCCTTTATCGTAGCGAGAATGTTGTTGAATTCATGGGCGATCCCCCCGGCAAGGAGACCGACCGCCTCCATTTTCTGGGACTGCTGCAGCTGTTCATTCAAAACCGCCAGTTCCCGTGTGCGCTGTTCGACCAGTTCCTCAAGATGGGCACGGTATTTTCCGAGCTCCTCTTCAGCAAGTCTGCGCTCTTTGATCTCGTCGTTGAGGCTCTCGATTGCCCTTGAAAGATCTGTTGTCCGTTCCCTTACTCTCTTTTCCAATTCTTCATAGAGCATGGCATTTTTCAGGGCGATGGAAGCCTGGTCAGCTATGGTAATCAGGAGAGAAATATCTTCGCCCGAGAAGGCGTCCGTGGATAATTTTTCTCCGGGTATCAGTAAGAATGCAAGTTTCTCTTCTACAAATATTGGCACGAGTGCTTCCCCTTCGAAGGGCTGCAAGATCTCTGCGATGGCATGTGCCTGGTCCTCTGAAGCGGATAATTCCTCCTTAATAAATATACCCTTGCGCTTCAAATAATTTGCTGACAAAGTGCATGCTCCGGGTGGAACGGCGCCAGCCCTGACATTCGGGGCCTTGTCCTGCGCAATCCTGGAGCAGGTTATTTCAAATGATCCGTCTGCGGCGGACAAGAGGTATGCGCTTTTCAATCTCAGAGAGTCGAAAATAGTGTCGACGATGAGTCTGCAGATGCGCTGCAGTTCGATTGTTGTCGTGAGTTTATGGCTTATTTCCTTGACTGTGGCATAGTGGTCATACGTGGTCCTGTGGAATACCTTGTCCACCAATAACTGTATCCTGTTTTTGAGCGGCGCAAAAAGGAGGGCGATGATAAGCGCGGAGATGACCGTGATGGTGAAAGAGGTTATACCGGTTACCTGAGACAGGTAGGTTGTCAGGATGAACACGAGAACCACAAAGAGGCCAGTGAGGAGACTGACAGAAAGTGAATAGACCACGCTTTTCCTGACCACAAGGTTGAACTCCATGATTCGATGCCGAAGGATGGCGTAGCTGAGGATAACGGCATACACCACTATCCCGAAATTCCCGAACGGATACAGCAAATCTATCCGGAACATCGGCAGGAATGTAGTTGTAGCGCCGACAAAGCCCATGAGAAACCCGAACATGATATAGGAGGCCTGGGTCCGTCTGTAGCCTTTTGCTTTTCTGTAGAACTGAATGAGCAAATGGTAACTGAACAGGACAAAGAACAGATAAAGGAGGATTGCCAGCGTGTACGCAGGCGTCACTTCATTATAAAACAAACCAAAAACATATCTGGTTTTGTTAAAGATGAGATTTGTGCCGAAGCCCAGGAAAGCAGAGACTGTTGCCTGTACGTATCCAAAGGAAAGTAATTTCCTGTTTTTGCTTCCAGTGAATTCGCCCACCAGATGATAAAACGAAGGGCCGACAAAGAAGCCGCCTAAGTTTGCACACTGCCACCCCAGTATCGCCGTGTTGCCGGTCCGGGCGATTCCTGCCAGGAAACAACCAAAACCCCAGAGGGCAACCGCAATATTGAAAAAGAGCAGGCGGCGGTGTAAACGGGTTCTGCCAAAGAGAAATGACACTGCAGACAGAAGCGCGCAGGTGATTCCAACGCCAAGACCTGCCGCGGCAAAGAGATTCATATGAAATATCGCTGCGGCATAAGATAAAACAAAAGAGACGAAACGCCCCCCGAATGATACCTCATGCTGAACACTGTTATCCGCATCTTATCCCCCGGTGTTTTCTTCCATTCCGGAAAAAACGTTCGCAATCGGCTTTCCGGCAGGAAAAATATCCATTGTCGGCATTTTGAGGCTGACCGCAATCAGGCAAGTATCAGGGTTTTCATAACTGATTCGACATTGACTGAAAAATCTTCCCTCTGCCTTGCCCCTGTAATCTATTTCACCCCGAAGATCCAAAGCCACAGAAATTTGGAGTATTCATTCAAAACCATCGACCTGTCTCGTCTTCTCTTCCACCAATCTTCGAATGTGAACCAGCTTTTTTCCACCGGAGCGCTTATGATTTTGATGTCGTTTCCCATTACTTTCCGGAAAATGGTAAATGCCCTTTTGCTGTGATAGGGAGAGGTGACTAGGATAAGGGATTTGTACCCGCGCTTCTGAAAGATTTCCTTCGTGTACTTCGCATTTTCTTCAGTGTTTCTCGATTTGTCTTCAAGCAGAATGTTCTTTCCCGGAATCCCGAGATACTCCGCATGCTCTTTCATGAGGGAGGCCCAGGAGTATTTCCAGACAAGCGGGCCTCCGGACATGATGATCCGGTCTTTCTTGGCCCAGTCGTCACGGTAAAGATAGACGCCATATTCGACACGCTCCTTTTCATCGCCTGCGAGGATGACGATAACGTCGGCTGGTTTCAGTTCATCTTTCTGGTAAAGAATTCTCCCCGCTTTATCAAGAAGAAAGGGATGAACGAAAAAGACGAGTGCAGCCAATATGAGTAATAGAATAATAACTTTAAGGCATTTGAACATAGTTCCTCCCGCCATAACATTTTATTAAGTCTGACCGGTACCGTCTTTTTGCAGACCAAACAGCGACTTCGGGCAAAAAATCAAGGCACGGGGCATGCAGAAAAGATGTTGTGAGTCGCGGTAATCCCGGCATAAAAACAGCAGCAGGCTCATGGATAGAAAAAATCCTGAGGCGGCCCTCAGGCAGACCGGGCTGACTTGGCGGCATGTGTCGATGCAGGACTGAAGTCAAACTCATCCTCCCTCAAGATGTCAGAAAATCAGTCTTTCCGTCCGGCACAAGGATGTACGGCTATGCGGTCCGCTTTTTTTTGTGCGCCTTCCGAAATACAACAAACCGGCCTCACCAATGAACAAATGCCGGCTGGAGAAACAGCGGACAATCCGTGCCGCGAAACAGAACAGCGGTGTACATTTTCAAATCAGCGCCCCGATTATCTTTTTGAGGGGAAGAGCGTCCGGAATAACCTGTCTGCTATTTGTTGCGCGCCGCCTCTTTGATGATCGCCTGTCCGATAACGTTTCTCTGTATCTGGTTCGTGCCTTCGTATATCTGGAGTATCTTTGCGTCTCTCATCATCTTTTCGAGAGGATACTCTTTCATGTATCCGGAGCCCCCTGTGACCTGAAGCGCGTCAGTGGTCACTTTCATCGCGGTATCCGTTGCAAAGAGCTTGGCCATCGCGGATTCCTTCGAGACATCCTTTGCCCCGCTGTCTATGAACCGCGCAACAGAGTAAACGAGGGAGCGGGAGGCCTCAATAGAGGTAGCCATATCGGCAAGCATATGCTGTATCGCCTGGAAGCTTATAATTGGATGTCCGAACTGGACCCTCTTCCGGGCAAATTTTACCGCCTCTTCGTAGGCACCCTGTGCAACTCCAACACCCTGCGCTCCAACACCTGTTCTCGAGCTGTCGAGGGTCTTCATCGCGACGAGGAAACCGGCACCATCCTTTCCGATAAGGTTTTCCTTCGGGATTCTGCAGTTATCGAAGATAAGCTCGGTTGTCGCGGAAGCCCGTATCCCCATTTTGTTTTCTTTTTTCCCGAATGTAAAGCCAGGGGTTCCTTTTTCAACAACGAATGCGGAAGCGCCACGGGGGCCTTTTGAACGGTCGGTGATCGCTATTATGGTATAAATCTCAGCTTCGCCGCCATTTGTTATCCACTGCTTTGTGCCGTTTATGATGTATTCGTTCCCATCGAGTTTTGCGGTAGTCTGGGTCCCTCCGGCGTCACTTCCCGCGTTGGCTTCCGTCAGCCCGAAGGCCACGAGTTTTTCCCCTGCCGCGATATCAGGAAGATATTTCTTCTTCTGGGCATCCGTGCCAAAAAGCAGTATGGGGTATGTGCCCAGCGCATTTGCAGCGTACGTTGTTGAAACCCCGAGACAGGCACGCGACAACTCCTCGACAGCGATGCAGAGCTCGAGGCTGGCCTTTCCAAGACCGCCGTATTCTTCAGGAATGAAGAGTCCAAAGAGATCTGACTGAGCGAGAACTTTCATGATGTCCCAGGGAAATTCGCCTGTTTCATCCAATTCAGCCCTTACAGGCACGATTTTCTCTTCAGCGACCTGTCGTGCCAGGTCTCTGATCATGATCTGTTCTTCACTCAAAAAGTAGTCCATTCTATTGTACCTCCACCTTTAAAAAACTCAATCTTATCTGGAATTTATAATGACAACCATTGTAACAAAAAAGAGATAAAATATGAAAGAAGATATATTTCACAGAAGACGGCGCATAGCACGGAAATATTCCTTTCTGCATTTTTGCTCGACGGTTCTCATGACATCGAACGGTGTGCTGAAGTTATCGCTGCCGGCGATAAAAATGCCGTGCCCGTAGACGATAACCGCGTTCCTGCCGGCCATGGCCTCCGGCACTGTGTGAGCAAGGCCTGTGGGGCCGGTCCCGATCTCGCCGGAGACAACAGGGATGCCGTCGATAAAACGCGGTATGCGGCAGGTTTTATAGCAGGTAGAAAGATCGCATCCCTCCCGCCTGCAGGACATGGATTGTATGACCGTGAATTTGGGGTGGCCGTGAATGATCGCTTTTTTCCCGGTGGCCCTGTAGATGCCTATATGCGCCGAGAGTTCCGAGGACGCGGTTATCCCGGCAGAAGAAGACCCGTCGAGAGGCACGGCGTCAATGCAGGTCTCGAGCTCATCCAGGGAACTCCCGGTCTGGCTGATATAGATCTTATTCCCATGGACGTATGAGATATTTCCGAAGTACGAGTCCACGAGCCTGTTGTCAACAAGCGCCGTGCCGGTCTTTACGATAGAGGCGTAAACATCGTCTTCCTGTTCCGGAACGCGGGGGGCAACGGGATTTTCTGATATGCCATCCGGGGGTAATTTGCTGACGATATCGTGGAACGACCTGCGTGTCCTTTCATCTGCCGGCAGGTTTTTTTTTCTGCAGTCCTCCAGGGAGAACATGATATCCGTAAAGAATTTTACAAAGGCCGAGAAGCAGGCAGAACTGAATGATACAAAGGCCTGCTCAGGGCTTACCGTGCCATGTGCGACAATGCCTTTTCCCCTGATTATCGCCGCCTTTCTGCGCGACAATGCCTTGAAAATTTCAGAAGCCTTCAATTCTTCTATAACCGGAATGTCATGAAGGAATGTTCTGGTTTCACAATCCGAAGGGGTCAGTTTTTCTTCTCCCTGTTCCGTAAGAGAACAGATGATACTCCGGTATGGCTCAGCCGGTTCCGCATAGAGGAGGCTGTTGATGTTCATCATTTCAAAGACCCTTGCGAGTTCGGTACTGCCGGCTTCTGAAGGTCTGTTCGATTCCAGTTCTGCGTCCAGCCCGAGAAAGAAGATGCTGTCTTCCCCGGCCAGCCCCTGGCGGACCATTTTTGTTATATATTTATCGAGTAATCTTTTCATGCCTCAGAACGATGGAATATGTTGTGCAGGACAGGCCTGAAAATCATGGACAGGACAAGTTGCGCCATACCGCATCTTCCGTCTTTCTGTATTCACAGATATTCCCCAAGGCCGAGACTGACTAAAAGGTCGCTGTCCGGCACACCGTTTTGGCCGTATCCCCTCGCCCGGTAATAATTGTTTCGGGCCGCAAGAAATTCCTCCCTGTCCAGAGGTTTTACCTGTATGTTGGGAGATGATGAGCCCTCCTCGGCAAAGAATCTCTCCGGCAGGTCGTCATCGTTTATATCGAAGCCATTTAAAGAATTAAGATGCCGTTCGAGGACGTAGATCCTTTCCCCGGTCTTAAGAAGGGACTGCGCGTCA
This sequence comes from Nitrospirota bacterium, assembly GCA_029858145.1. Lineage (GTDB taxonomy): Bacteria > Nitrospirota > Thermodesulfovibrionia > Thermodesulfovibrionales > UBA6898 > JAOUFP01. The sequence goes on from JAOUFP010000001.1 coordinate 31,548, forward strand.
TGATCCATGCCGGTGACCGCTGAAACGGCCTTCGCGTATTCTTCCAGAGATGCCGCGAAAAAAACAAACTTGCACGCGGTGATTGAATCGACGACCGCGTTCATATCCTCCGCTATCTTTATGATCCGCGCCTTTCCCTCAAATGAGAAACGGTCGGTCGCGACGGGTTTTCTCAATATCTCATGGCTTATCGGATAGGCGCGCAGGTGACATCCTCCCCTGTTCGAAGTTGCATAGGCGAGCGCCATGCCGTACGCTCCACGCGGATCATAAGCCGGCAGTTCGAGCCCCTTGACGGACATGCTCAGCTGCTGCCTGCCCTGAAGCTGTGCGTACCGGTACGAACCTTCCGCGAGAGCTTCTCCCGGACCTTTTTCGCGCATCGCGATCTTTTTGATAAGAGCGAGCATTTCATCGGGACCGGGTACGGCGCCTTCCAGTTCAGCATAGCATGATAGCGTCGAGGCGGTACTTATGGTATCCATCCCGAAATCATTACAGAGCCTGTTTGCCTCTATTATTGATTCGACGTCATTATTGCCGTTCAAGGCCCCGAAGTGGGAAACCGTCTCATATTCCGGGATGATCTCTCCCCTTTCCCCGACTTTCTTACAGAGGACGGGACAGCCCGCGCATCCGGTTTTTTTGGTTTTATAGCGGTTCTTCAGTCTGTAACCCGAATATGACGAGGCAAAGTCATAGAACGTTGCCCTGAAGTTATCAGTAGGTTCCATCCGCCGTGAGTGGATGAGATCGACGAACGCGGAAGTGCCGAATTCAGAGAGCCCCAGCTCTCCAAAGACCGCCTGTGAAGCCCTCAGCAATCTCATAATTTCTTCACGGGCCTTCTGAAGTTCTTCCCGGTCATATACCGGTACGGCGCCGTCTCCCTTTACTTTTATCGCCTTTATTCTCTTTGCTCCCATGACAGCGCCGAGACCGCCCCTGCCCGCGAGATAATGGCCGTCAAAGACAATCGACGCGAATTTAACTCCCTTTTCACCGGCGATTCCGATAACGGCATCCGATCCTTTTCCCCCGATCAGCTTTCTTACCTCTTCGACGTTTTTCCCGGTGAGTCTTTCTGCGTCCTCGACAGTGGCCCTGCCGTTTTCTATAGTGAGCGTAACCCCGCTGTCTGCTATGCCGACAATTTCTATGCAGTCAAAGCCTGCCTTTTTCAGCGCTGTCCCGAATTTCCCTCCAACAGAGCAGTCCATTACGGTGCCGGTGAGGGGGGAGCGGGATATGACGGACGAGCGTCCGGAAGTTGGGGCGGCTGTCCCCACCAGAGGCCCTGACGAAAAGATGAGCGGCATATCAGGGGAGTCGAATTCATTAAGTATCCGTTTGCCGAGCAGGGCAACGCCGAAGCCTCTTCCCCCCATGAATTTTTTATTCAGACCGGTAGGTGTACTGATGATCTCGGTTTTTTTTAGCCTGAGGTCAACTCTGAGGGTTTTAGAAGTGTAGCCGTACATTTGCATTTTACCCGTAAAGGAAAATTCTTCCAATTCATTCCGTCTGCATGAAATCTTTCAGGCGCTGACATCGACATCTGATATGAGCAGACTCGGTGCCCCCATAGATCCATAAAATGTCAGGTCATTTCCCGCAGCAGCGACCTTGCTGAAGAATTCGAGAATATTGCCTGAGATAACCGCTTCTTTTACGGGGAATTGTATCTCTCCGCCTTCGATCCAGAGTCCTGTTACCCCAACAGAAAAATCGCCGGAAATCGGATTCGCGGTGTGGACACCCATCGCGTCGACTATATATAATCCCCTGTCCAGTGTCTTGAATAAATCTTTTTTGCAAGGACTTTTGCCTGAGGAGGAGGGCTCGATAAAAAGATTTGTAATGCCCACTGAAGGCAGTGTGGAAAAACCGCCTCTTGCGGCGTTTCCGGTTGAGTGTGTGCCTCCCCTTCTGGCGGTATAGGTGTTGTAGAGATATCCCTGAAGCACGCCTTCGCGCACTAAAAACTTTTCCCTGGTGGTGACACCCTCGGCGTCGACCGGGCTGCTGCCCAGCTTGCCCGGCAGAAGGCCGCTGTCAACAATATTTATCAAGTGGCTGATGATCCTCTTTCCCAGCTTGTCTTTCAGAAGGGACTTGCCTTTCTGAAGGGAATCCGAGGAGAAGGAGGAGGCGAATATGCTGAGAAAGTCAACCGCCACCGAATTGTCGAGGATAATGCCGGTGCGCCTTTCTGTAATAGTCCTCGCGCCGAGCAATTGCACCGCGCGCTCTGCCGCGGTCCTTCCCGTGTTTTCAAAAGAGACGTCGCGCAGGAATCTGCTCCCCGAAAAATCCCATCCCGTCTGGCTCTCCTGTCCGTCTTCTGCGATGGCCATGATCTGCGCCGAACAGGATGTTGAATGGTAGTGCGCCCTTACGGACTTCGAGTTGACGATGTATGTCTCCGCACTGGTGAATGAACCCGAGGCCTTTCGTACCTTTTTTATCCTGCTGTCGGCAGCAAAGGCCGATTTTTCAAGAAGTCTGGCGAGACTGATAGCGTCATTTTCCCGCAGGTCCGCGAGTGCAGGGTCGTATACCTCGATCTGCGCAGGCGCGGAGGAATCGGGAAGTCCCAGCCAGATATCTTCATCGGAATAAGCTGCCGCCCCGACAGCCTGCGTTATGACAGAATCCTTTTCATTCAGGTCCGTTGCATACGCGAATCCGAGCCGTTTATTCTTTATCACACGAAGGGAATAGCCATGGCTCAACGACGATGACAGCGAATCTACCGCCTGGCCCTTGACGTCCACGGAAAGATTTTTAAAGGCTTTGAAGAATACCTCAGCCTCATCAACCCCTTTTTTGACAGCCTGTGAAACGATCTCTTCGGCAAAGGCAAGATCAATCTTCATAGTAAGACGCGGAGGCGGTATCCGACTCCCACACAGTTACAGCAGAGACGCGCAGATTGTCATCATTGATTTTTTTCTTCATGGAGTCGAAGATCCATTTCGCGATATTCTCAGAAGACGGATTTTTCTCCGTAAAGGGAAAAATGTCGTTCAAAAAGGCGTGGTCAAGAGGGGACACTACTTCATTGGCTATTTTTTTCAGTTCGTGAAAATCTATGGCGATATCGATGTCATTCAGCCGTTCTGCCGTAACGTTGATCTGCACCTTCCAGTTGTGACCATGCAGGTTTTCGCATT
>JAOUFP010000501.1 GCA_029858145.1 Nitrospirota bacterium
AAGGTGTTTGTTTGACATCTACCGGGATGCGTGATGCAGGGCAGTCCGATTACAAAAATCGCCACCGCTTATATGATCTCGCCACGCTTGCTCCACACTACAATAAGATGGGGCTGTTTAGCGCAGAGTGTCACGGGGGCGCGCGATGGCATGTGGGCATAATGAACAGGAAGGAAAGCCCTTTTGAAGAGATTAATATCCTGAGAGAACTCATGCCTGATGTGCTTTTGCAAACTCTTATAAGGGAGACCAATCTCTGGGGATATAGACCGTATCCTAAGAATGTTATTGAGTATGTTGTCTCGATGGTGGACATAGATGTATGGAGGTGTTTTTCTTTTCTTAACGATATAAGGAATATGCGTGTGGTGGCAGAGGTTGTTATGAAAAGGGGCAAGCTCTTTGAACCAGCCATATCGTTTACAGTAGCGGATTGGGCAACGAACGACTATTACCTTGGTATCGTCAGGGAAATTGTTGATCTCTGTGCTGGAACTGATGAGATAATACTCTGCATTAAAGATATGGCAGGTGTCGGAAGTATTAAAAGGGTCAGCAGCCTTATCGATGCTATCAAACAGAAATTTCCTGAAATGGTGATACAGTATCACAGGCATGTAACGGACGGACTCGCAATGCCGGCACTTTTAGCTGCTGCACAGGCTGGAGCAAAGATTTTTGATATTGAAGAGGATTCTTTAGTGCGTTTTTACGGGCAACCTCCTCTGTTAAGTGTTCAGGCGCATCTTGAAGAATCGGGCATACCGGTTAATCTCGATAGAAAAGAGGCAGAGGCTGCTGTCCAGAAAGTGCGCGAATGGATAGGCCAGTATGAATGGGCAGAATCACCCTTTAAAGGATACGACCATACAGTGACCTTTCACAAGATGCCGGGGGGTGCATTCCCGAGTTCATTTGAGCAGGCGGATAAGGGGGGGTTCCTCCATTTCATGCCCGCAATTTTAAAGGTAATGTCTCTCTATAACAGGATTATCCATTACTTTGATGTTACTCCGGGTTCACAGATTACGTGGGTTACCTGTAGTGGGATCGTAAATAGATATGCTAAGAAAAAAGGAGAAGCTGGGGTCAGGCACTTAATCCAACTCCTTACAAAATTTATAGAAGAAAATTCACTTGATTTTGAAGCTATGGATAAGAATGAACAGGAAGAATTATTGGGCCTTTTCAAAAATGCCCCGGGAGATTTTAAGAATCTCCTGCTCGGAGGTTATGGGAATCTCCCTATGGGCTGGCCTCCAGACTGGGTATACATGAGCACATTCGGTGATGAGTGGGAGGTCAAGGTTAAGGAACGTAAGGAATTGTCTCCACTTGATTCATTGGAGGATGACGACTTAGAAAAGTTGAGAGGCGACCTTACGGATGCTCTTGGGAGAAAGCCTGCAGAAGAGGAATTTATCCTCTATCTGATGCATCCCAAGGATGCATTAGAGATGATTGAGTTCAGGGAGAAATACGGGGAAGCTCCTCTCGTGCTCCCGACAAATGTATGGAAGAACGGTTTGAAAAACCACGGCGACAGGGTTGAGTTCGAGCTCTGGGGAAAGCCTTATTGCATAGAGCTTGTATCGATTGGGGCTGAACATGAAGGGTTAATCCACGTTGTGATGAGGGTTAATAACAAGACGAGGGTTTATACCGTAAAGACTCCAAGGGCGAAAAAGTCTGAAATAAGGATGGCAAAAAGTCCCCGTGAGATCGGAGCTCACATTAATGGGAACATCTGGAGGATTGGTAATCCTGAAAGGGGTGCCCTTAAAGCAGGCGATATTGTCCACAAGGGAGAGGAGATTGCAAATCTGGAGGCAATGAAGATGGAGAATGCAATTGTTGCTCCATTTGATGGTCACATTGTCGAAATTTGCGTTAAACTCAACGATTTTGTCGTTGAAAAACAGCTTCTCTTCGTCCTCGAAAAATTATGAAAATGGTGGATACACCCTTGATGCAATTTCCCCATTTTAGATAGGTTGCAACAATTAAAGGGGATAGCTGCTTCAGTAGTTGTCATCAACACGTTTGCCTGAAGCGAACCGGTGCCACTGATTTAAATAGAGTCTGTTTATAAAGTCTATCGATCACCGTTCATCTGTCATTCCGGCTTGTCCGGAATCTT
>JAOUFP010000088.1 GCA_029858145.1 Nitrospirota bacterium
CGGGAGGGACAACATATACATTATCCGGCTCAACCGTCATGCCGTCCGTCGCCTCCCTGACCCGCATCGCGGTTGCCCCGGAAAGAAGCGCGGCCAGCCTGTCTTCCCTGCCCTCCGCGCGGCGCTGAACAAGAACAAATGCCATCCCCGTATTGGCCGGTAGATGCCCGAGCAATTGGGTGACCGCCTCACGCCCTCCGGCAGAGGCGCAGATGCCTACAACGAATAGAGGATTGTCCTTGGAGTGTTCTTTACTCTGGTGATTTTCTGATGCCCCGGACGGGGATTTTGGCTTGCGTGACGTTATTTCGGGCTTGTCAGTCCGTTTCCCGCACTTGTGTCCTTGTTTAAGCCTTCTCAACTTGCCTCTATTATAATTTTTTCTTACTTCCAAAGACAATTCTTAAAACAGTGCCGGCCGGGGCCGGGGCCGCACACCAGGATCATCTCACTAAAGGCCTCCCGCAGTTCATGATTGTGGAAACCGGTGAGAATGAGGCGCTTATGCATGCTGCCCGATATGCGGCATGCCGCGCAGAGCACAGCAAAACAATTGACGTCTACTTCCCTGACATTATTGAACGTGATCACTACATGGTCTGCGTTCTGCACAGAAAGTATCAGCGCTTCCCTCAGTTTCACCTCGTGGTCTTTAACCAGCCTCCCGTGAAGAGACAAGATGCCCGCATTCCCGACAGTGCTGAAAGTGAACTCCATTTCCTTCACCGCCTCTCCTGGATTATTGCCGGGAACTGTTGACCCGGAGCTGCCTTGCCGATCCGGTTTTGCCGCCACTCAATGCGGAAGTCTTTTGTGAACCGGCCGGACTGATGTGCGCCAGGAAGAAAGGGCATTTTCTGTATCCGCTTCTCCTGCAGTATTCCCGGATCTGAAAAAGGCTCGGCAGATAGAAATTGTCCGCGGCGCTGCAGGACAATCCGAAGTTTCCCTTATTTCCCTTATGAAAATGCGGGCATTTCATGCATCCTCGCAGCAGGGTCCGGGGTCCATAATTCCGAGGATCTGCACAATGCACAGCAGGTGCGATAGTTCGGACGATTTCTCGAAAAAATATGCCTTCTGCCTTTGAACACGCTCTTTTATCTCATCGGTTCCATCTCCGGTCATGATTATCACCTCTGTCAAGGGGCTCTCTAGCCTGACATGGTCAAGCAGATCGAGTCCCGCAAGGCAGTTCTTCCCGGTAAGCCTTACATCTGTAATGACAAGATCGAAGGCAGACTCTGAAAGCGCCTTCTTTGCCTTTGCCGCGGTATCGCATTGCACAACCACCAAATGCGGTGACTTCATCAGCTCAGAGAGAACCAGAAGAATGCCATGGTCATCATCGACGATAAGAATTTTTTTTTGCATGATCCCGCCTTGAAATAATTTCAAATACAACAAAGCATTATGTGTGCCATTCCCTCTGCAGGCCCCTGAACCAGGGAAAGTCCTCCTGAGAGCGTCTGTCCATAGACTCGTCCAGTGTAACCGTCCTTCGTGAACAGATAATTAAGAACCCTTGAAAAGACCGGCTTCCCCGGGCAGGCCGGTCAATGACAGCCTGCCCGGATCATGAGAACAGGCAGACTCTTTACAGGGCACTTTATTATCCGGAAGGCTGCTGAGAAAGGATATCGGACCGGTGCAAGCTTTGTTTCAGATGCAAGATTTATTGCAGAGGGTTATTGACAACAAACTGCAGGCAATGAGAAAAGAGTTTCGCAACCCGCCCGCAAAAGCAAGAATGCATTGTCAGCATCTTGCGTTGAAATAATATCCCCGCTGCCGCAGATATACTCCTGTCCCGCGGCGAAAATATTTTTGGAGAGCACATCTCCCCGAGAGCTTCGGTATTCCCTGTTGAAATCTTCCCGGAGCTTAAAAATCAATGATCCTGTTAGCGAGATTCAGCAGCCGCACCTGATCATGCAGATTAATGCCGGCGATATCCGCACAAATTCCGAATCCTTCGCCTCTGAAAAATTGTATGCAGTCACCTTCTTCACCGGCTATCCATAAGTCTTCGATGGACTGCAAAATTATTCCTTCCATAAGGCCCCTGACGTTGCCGGTCTTTTCTCCTCCTCTGTGAACGTGCTCCGCTCCGGCGATTTTCATCCACCCTCTCATTTTTGTTTTGCATCCTTTCCCGGCGGGGATCTTTAAGGAAATACCCCGTTACCTCCCCACAGCCTGTCTGTCTCTCTCCGCCACTCATTGCCGGTGACGAATTTTATCAGGATATCCCGTTGACTGTAGAATAGCATCTGTAACGCAGGCATTAGTATCAGACATTTTCTGTAAATGCTGTAAGAATTTCACGGACATCGTGTAGGTGATTGTCCTACAAAAAGGGAGGCGGCAAGGAAAAGTCCGGATCAGTGAATAAGACGGTTTTTAATCGCGTAACTTGTCAATTCAGAGTTATTTTTCAGCTCCATCTTCTCGAGGATGCGGCCTCTGTAAGTACTTACGGTTTTGACGCTCAGGAACAGCTCATCGGCAATTTGCGTAACGGTTTTGCCTTCGGCGATCAGACATAATACCTGGTACTCCCTGTCAGACAACAATTCATGCGGTTCCCTCTTTCTGTCGAAATCAAGATTGAAGGCCAGTTTTTCGGCAATCGAAGGGCTGATATACTTCTTGCCCTTTGCCACTGTCCGCAAAGCAGTGATGAGTTCTTCGGGCGCGCTTTCCTTTGTCAGGTAACCGGCTGCACCCGATTTCAGAACCCTTATCGCGTATTGATCTTCAGGATACATGCTCAGCATCAAAACAGGAAGCCCCGGGCGTTCACTCTTTATTTCCTTTAAGACATCGAGTCCGTTTTTCCCGGGCATGGCAATATCCAGCACAACGACGGAATAATCTTTTTTCCTGATTTTATCAAGCACTTCCACTCCGCTGCTCGCTTCATCGACCACAGTCATTCCGGGGATGTCGGACAGGATTTGTTTCAGCCCCGCGCGGACAACGGAATGGTCATCGGCGATAAGGATATCGATCATGGTTTTCTCTTCCATTTTATTAAGTCTGTCCAATTTATTAAGTCTGTCCAACTGTCACGATTTGCGTTGTACCTGCCTTTAGAGTGCCATTTATCCCGTTTGCCGTCATTCCCGCGAAGGCCTGTGGCTCTGCGCGTCCCGCTTCGGGCCGGAATCCGGTCTTCCCAGGCGGCCCCGGAACTCTTGCCACCTTTGCGCCGCCAGAGGCAGGCAAACCGGACAATGGCAAATACCCGTTTAACAAAATATTTACTATACTACCATATCTCGGGACATCACGCTGTAAGATAGAATCCGATTATTGTATCGGCGATTGTCCTACAAAAAATCCGTTCCATGAGGCCCCTCATCCGGCACAGGGATACTTATTGAAAATGAAGTGCCCTTGCCGGGGACCCCTTTGATTCTTATTTCGCCGTTCATTCCATGGATGCGTTCACGCATCCCGATAATTCCGAAAGATGCCGGGTCGGAAATCTGTTCATTGGTGATCCCCTTGCCGTTGTCTTCGACAGACAAATTTACCCTCCTGTCTCTCTTTTCGAACAGCACGTCGACGTTTGTTGCCTGTGCATGACGCATAACATTGGTCAGTATCTCCTGAAAGATGCGGAAAATGTTTGTGGAGAGTTCCTTGTTCAAAACGATCTCCTCAGGCGATATCACCACACTGCAGGGGATGCCGCTCAATTTCTGAAACTCTGCAGCATGCCATTCCACAGCCGCCGATATGCCGAGATGGTCCAAAATACCGGGTCTCAGTTCAGTGATAATCTTTTTTACCGTCCGGATTATCTCATCGATCTGTGAAAGCATCGCTTTTGTTTTTTCATACATTGCGACATGGTCACTGTATTTATCTTTTATCCACGACAGATCCATTTTGAGCGCGGTCATGCTCTGGCCCATTTCATCATGGATCTCGCGGGAGATGGATGTCCTTTCGTCTTCTCTCACCGCCTGCAGATGCGAAGTGAGGCTGCGCAGCTGTTCCTGGGATTTTCTCAATTCATTTTCGGCATAAAACTTGTGGATTGCCCCTCCAATCATATATGACAGATTCTCGATAAACTTCACATTGCTGACCGGGACCATGCCTTCTCTTTCGTCAGCCAGATGAACAACGCCGATCACCTCTTTCCGATAGCGGAGCGGCACGACCGCCACTGATTTAAATCCGCTCTGCACACAAATGCCGCGGAATCTTGACTTCTCCGCATCGGTCAATCCGTTCATATATTCAAAGATATTATTGGAATAGAAGGAGCCGTGCCCTGTTACAGCAGGCAGATCCTGTTGCTCGGGCTTTCCGGTAAACACCCTCATGCAGGCGCACTGGTCTTTTTCGGGAGACAGAAAGCTTTCCGACTTCAGAAATTTCCTGCTGAAACCGACCGATGCTTCATACGGGATATTCCCGTTTTTATCCAAAATCCTTATTCCCACACAGCAGCACGCGCTCCATTGCTGAATGATCTTCACCACTGAATCCAGATAATCCCCGAGGGACATCCTTTGCACAAACAATTCGAGAAGACTGTTGGTGACTTTAATATGGGTTTTTTCTTTTTCAAGCTCTTCCTTTTTTTTTGCCAGTTCCGCGGTTCTTTCCTGAACACGGTCATCCAGTTCGCCGTAAGCCCTTTTCAGCTCCTGTTCCGCCTTTTTGCGCTCGGTTATGTCGATGCAGGTTCCGACCCATTCCCTTATACTCTCGTCTTCGTTAACCACAGGAATGCCGCTGGCCAGAAAGTAACGGTAAACCCCGTCGTGCCTGCGCAGGCGGTATTCAGCCTCGTATCTGTTTTTCTCTGTGAAGGCTTTTCTCCAGATCTGCACCGTAGAGTCAATATCATCGTGGTGCAGAGCCTTCACCCATCCCCATCCTTTAATCTCGTCATATGTTTGGCCTGTATACATCCTCCATGAAGGCAGGTCTTCCACCACCTCTCCTGCAGGATTTGTGGTCCATCCCAACTGGCCCGTCAGTTCGATGAAGGACCGGAAGCGCTCATACGTCGCGAGCAGCGCCTCCTCTGTTTTTTTGAGCCTCGTGATATCAGTGATGGTCCCGAGATAGCCGACAATTTCTCCTTCGTGGTTCCTCTCGGCAAGCGCCTGCCCTTTCACCCATGTTATCACGCCATCCTGCCGCTGAAAACGATACTCCAGGTTAAAGGTTCTGTTGCCCTGTATGCTCTGATACCATTCGTCGAAGACCAGTTTTCGATCCTCAGGATGGATCGCCTTGTTCCATCCCTCCCCGAGAGCCTGCTTAAATGACATGCCCGCAATTTCCTGCCAGCGTTCATTCGTATAAACGCATTTCCCTTTTGCGTCTGTAAAAAATATACCTACAGGGGAGAGGGCAGCCAACAGCCTGAATTTGCCTTCACCGTCTTTCAGTGCGGTCTCCTCCATCCTGTGCTCTGCAATATCCTCCGTGGATTTGAGCATCCGGGCAGTTTTTGGGGAATTCGTTTTCTTTGTCTTTTTTTTCTTCACGCCTTTGTTACCTTACTTAAATAGTATATATCCTGGAGCGCTGATTGAAAATACAAATCATGCCTTGTGAACTGCGGACACGCCCCCAATCTCCTGGAATTACGGGGCTGCCTGCCTGGAGAGACTTCTAAATTCCTCTTGACATCGTGGCATCTCAGGAATACGATTTAAACTAGAGGGGAGTAAAGAGGAAATTCGTCCTTGTCATTTTCTTCAAGTGGAAGCGAGAGGGCGGAGCATTGTCCGGGGCAGGAGATTCTGACCGCAGCGTAATCCTCCCTGTTGCCCGGCAGAAGCATTTTTCGGGTAAATTATTTATGTGGTTCCTTGGCGATTTCATTTTTAAAAAAAACTTTCCGGGCCAGCCGTCACCATGCAGGTGATTTTTAAAATCTGCACTGTCCCCGCGGCGAAACAAACCAGGCACCGCGACTTCTTTCTAACGGTTCTTTTGCCGGATCACGGAACTTCGCCTGAGTCTTTTTTGCGCAACCAAAACAATTATTCCTGATGGGTTAAATTACAATGCCGAAAGTGAGTGTTATCATCCCTACTTTTAATCGCCTCGCGTTTCTTCAAGCGGCTGTTGAAAGCGTATTAAAGCAGACCTTTCAGGATTTTGAGATCATCGTCGTGGACGATGCTTCAAATGAGGATGTTCAGGGAATCGTACAGGGATTTAATGACAAAAGGATAAAATGCATACGCCATGAGGTGAATAAAGGGGAAGCAGGGTCCAGAAATACAGGGATACTGCATGCAACCGGGGAATTCATCGCATTTCTCGATGACGATGATACATGGGTCCCTGACAAGCTCCGGCTGCAGATGAATGTTTTAGAAAACAGTCCGCTGAAAGTAGGAGGCATTTACTCCGGATTTATTGCTGCAGACTGTGCCGGAAAGAAATTGCAGACAAAGATCCCGACAAAAAAAGGGGATATTTACCGTGATCTTCTCGTAAAAAATACGATCGGCACTCCTTCAACAGTCCTTATCAGAAGAACGTGCGTTGAAACCGCAGGTTTATTTGATGAAGACATCTGTTACGGGACTGATCATGATTTTTATCTGCGCATCTCAAGACACTTTGATTTTGAGTTTATCGCAGCGCCTCTGGTCCGGTACCACATTCACGACAGCAGAATTTCCAATAACCCTGAAATGATGGCAAAGGGTCTGAAAGCAATGGCGCATAAATACAGGGACGAAGTGGGGAAACTGAGGCATTTGCGACAAAGGCAGATCGGCCTTGGTTATCTCTCTGCAGGGGTGCAATTTTGCTACAAAGGGGAGCTGACAAAAGGGATCCGGGCTTTCATCGCTTCCATCAGGCTTTATCCCTTTGAACCAAGGGCCTACTTCAACCTTTTAATTTCGCTGCTGGGGAAAAATAATTTCATCAAAATAAAAAAAATCAAGGACTTGCTGTTGGATCCTTTGCGGTCACGAGGGACAATACTGCCTTAGAATATCCGGGGGGGGATGAATGTTCAGGATCAGGGGCGAATCTGCTTCAGAGAACTGTGAGCCAATGAGAAAAAACAGTGTGAACATATCGGCTCATCATATAGATCTCATTACACACCTTGTAAAGCGTAATTTCATCCTTCGCTACAAGGGATCGTCCATCGGAGTCCTCTGGTCGCTCATGCTCCCCTTATGTCAGTTGCTCGTACTGGTCTTTGTCTTTCGCAAAGTTGTCCCTCTGAACATAGAAGATTACCCGGTCTTTGTCTTCACCGCGCTCCTGCCGTGGATCTGGTTCAGCACCTGCCTGGGCTCTGCCGGCAGCCTTTTCATAGGCAATCGCGATCTGATACGAAAACCCGACTTTTCGCCGTCCACCCTTGTGATTGTCGACACCCTGTCAAACCTGCTGCCGTATCTCCTGTTCCTGCCGGTCCTTTTCTTAATGCTCTTCATTTACAGCCGGTCCATGACCCTTTCCCTCCTTTATCTGCCTCTGCTGATAATGATCCAGGGAATATTGACCGCGGGACTGGGCCTGATCATCGCAACACTGAACGTCTTTTACCGTGATGTACAACATATCGTCAGCGTATCGCTCATGCTCCTGTTTTATATCACGCCGGTTTTTTACCGTTCTCAGGCGATCGCCGAAAGTTACCGCGCTGTCTTCAAACTGAATCCGATAGCGGTCCTGATCGACAGCTACCGGGCGGTTCTCTTCTACGGGAGAGTCCCGGAGTGGAGCTCCCTTCTGCTCGTCGGGATTATAAGCTGCGCGATATGCTTCACGGGTTATTTTATTTACAAACGCCAGTTGCATGAGATAATAGACATAATATAACGGAGGATTATACATACCTGCGCATGCCAAATATTCTTACGGTTGAGAATGTCTCAAAACAATTCCGGGTGCGGACTTCCCGGCCTTTTACGCTCAAGGAATCCATCATCCGGCGATTGACCGGCCGCCACGACCCCGGGGGCATGCTCTGGGCGCTGCGTGACGTCAGTTTTACAGTCGAAAAGGGACGTGTTCTCGGCATTATCGGTCACAACGGGGCCGGCAAGAGCACCCTGCTGCGGCTCATTTCAGGTCTCGGCAAGCCCACATCCGGACGTATTCAATGCATGGGTAACGTCGGCAGCCTGCTTGAACTGGGAACCGGATTTCACCCTGACATGACCGGGCGTGAGAATCTGATAACAGGGGGCATACTCTCCGGCCTTACCAGGCGCGAGGCAAAGGAAAGGCAGCATGAGGTCATCGCCTTCGCCGAGCTTGAAGAATCCATCGATCATCCGGTAAGAACCTACTCAAGTGGCATGTATCTGCGGCTTGCCTTCTCGACGGCGATTCATTTTGACCCTGATTTTCTCGTAGTTGACGAAGTATTGGCGGTAGGCGATTCCCGCTTCCAGCAAAAATGCAGCGAAAAGCTGAGGGCCTTTCAGCTCGCCGGCAAGTCCCTGATTCTCGTATCACATGATCTCGAGCAGATCAGGAGTCTCTGCGACGAGGTCCTTGTTCTGGATGAAGGCAGATTAGTGATGCAGGGCGAGCCTGAGAGCGCCCTGCAATGTTACCATGACCTGATGCGTCAGAGGACTGAGAAACGTGCGGCGGAACTCTCTGACGGAGCGCCCCGGGCCGGACTGACAGTTGAACGCAGCAGCCGCCTCGGAACCCAGGAGGCGTCGTTGTCTGCTGTTCACCTTTTTAATACAAAAGGAGAACCCGCTGACAGCATCTATAGCGGCGACGGACTGACAATTGAACTTGAATATTGCATGGAAAAGCCTT
>JAOUFP010000089.1 GCA_029858145.1 Nitrospirota bacterium
AAACGGGAAAAGCCGTATCCATTCACATCCCCCGGGAATAACATTGAAAGAGGTATCAGCAAAACCGCACCAAGGACCGGCAGCAACGGCAGCAGCACCCTGTAAATACCCCCTTCATTGATGCGAAGGAGATCAGAACCCCCGAGAAAAATAATCTCGTGGACAAGATTCATGGAAAAGCGGAATATCACGTTGGTAAGCCCGGCAAGTATTCCGATGATAAAGGACAGGATTATTAATATTGTGTGCTCGCCGAGCCTGAACTTCAGAGGGAGTAAAATTATGTCGGTGATTTTTTTTTTGGTCATTACTATTTTTTTAAAATAATCTGCCGTGCGCGCGGCATGAAGCACTCCTATATTAACGCTTTTTGTCCCGAAATAACACCCTTGGCAGAAAACAGCGCAAATTTCCTTGCTTTCCGGAATAATGTAAAGGGATGCGGGATGAAGAAAAAACAAATAACGGCACTTTAAAAGAGGCATTTCAAATGATTTCCGCCCCGGCTGATCTGCCGGGGAGAATTTGGCTGCGCGCCATGAGCCCGGAACGGCGGAAAACCGGGTCCGGGCGAAAATTGACTGCTCCTGAATGCTGTCGCCAGGATAAGACCTTCTCCCAGGAACTCCGGCGGCTATTCGACCGTCACGCTCTTCGCCAGGTTTCTTGGCTGGTCGACATCACAACCCTTTAAAACCGCTGTGTGATAAGCGAGCAGTTGTAAAGGAATCACGCTGAGAAAAGGAGAAAGCAGGGGGTGCGTTGCCGGTATCTCTATAACATCATCTGCCTTGTTCATAAGCCGCTCGGGTTCGTCCGTTACCGCTATTACCCTGGCTCCCCTTGCCTTGACTTCTTCTATGTTGGAAAGGATTTTGTCAAAGAGATCATTTACCGGCGCAACCACGATTACCGGAAGCCCTTCCTCGATCAGAGCGATGGGGCCGTGCTTTAATTCCCCGGCAGGACAGCCTTCGGCATGAATATAAGATACTTCCTTCATTTTGAGAGCCCCTTCAATGGCGATAGGAAAGTTTAAGCCCCTGCCAAGATACAGGCAGTCCTTTGCCTGCAAGAGGGTGTGCGCAATATGCCTGACCTTCTCATTTTTCATCAGGGTCTTTTCCATTAGCTCGGGAATTTTCGCGAGTTGGGTCCTCAGCGCCTTTGTCTCGGACATGCTCATGACGCCTCTTCTGATACTGAGACCTATGGCGAGCAGGCAAAGGGCTGCTACCTGTGATGTGAATGCCTTTGTAGAGGCAACTCCTATCTCAGGACCTGCCCTCGTATACAGGACAGAGTCTGCTTCCCGTGCCGAGGTGCTTCCCACAACATTGCAGATAGTGAGGATTTTTGCGTGCCTTGACTTTGCTTCCCGCTGCGCGGCAAGAGTATCGGCAGTCTCTCCGGACTGGGTGATTGCGATGAAGAGATTGCCATGCTCTATGATGGGATTTGAATATCTGTACTCCGAGGCGATTTCGACATGCACAGGGATTCTAGCAAGGTTTCTTATCATATGGTGTGCAATGAGTGCGGCGTGATAAGAGGTGCCGCAGGCCACCAGGTGTATACTGCCCAGTCTAATGGTCATCGGTATGTTAAGTTTGAGCTCTTCGAGAAGTTTTTCGGGGCGATCGATCCATTCCCCGATGGTATCGTGCAGCGCAGCCGGCTGTTCATATATCTCTTTGAGCATAAAATGATCATAGCCTTCTTTCTCCGCCATGGAAGGAGACCAATCGACTTCTACAATCCTGTCTCTGAAAGGTACACTTCCCCTGCCATTCAGGGAGGTGATTTCAATACCTTGTTGGGTAAGGGTGCAAAGCTGATCATTTTCCAGGAAAATATACTTTTTGGTATAGGGCAGGATAGCCGGAATATCGGAAGCGATAAAGAACTCCTGCTCCCCGTATCCTACAACAAGCGGACTTCCCTTACGGACCGCATAAATGGTATGAGGATCCGTCTCACTCATAATGCCTAACGCGAAACTGCCTGTAAGGCGTGGAATTACCTCTTTGACCGCTTCAAAAAACGGAAGGCCTCTCTTTAGCATTCTCCAGATCATATGCGGAATTACTTCAGTGTCCGTATCGGAAAAAAACTCGGACCCTTCGGCGACAAGGTCTGATTTTAGTTCGCGATAGTTTTCAATAATCCCGTTGTGCACAACAACAACGCCACCCGCACTGTGGGGATGGGCATTGTGCGTTGAAGGGATCCCGTGTGTTGCCCAGCGTGTGTGTCCGATGCCGGTACAGACATCAGCGAGATGAGATGGTATTATTCCCTGAAGGTCTTTTATCTTTCCTATTGTTTTATATATTTCGATGCCCTTGCCGTTCTGGCAGGCGATTCCCGCGGAGTCGTATCCCCTGTATTCCAGTCTCTTAAGACTGTTGATTAAAATCGGAAGTGCATTCCCCGATCCAATATACCCCACTATCCCGCACATATTTTCACTCCCCCTGACGGATATAATTTTTGATATTTTTCTTGAATTGTTATGTCGCAAGTTGTATGCCAGTTTATGCGACAATTTGATTTTTCTTTTGCGGGTAAAATCTGAAAGTCAAAAAAAGGAAAAATATCTATAAAGAATGTATATATATTTATACCTGTACTAAATATAACAATGACCTTGACTTTTTGGCGGTTTGTTCTAAAATGAAAACATACAGGAAAAGAAAAGTTGCGTTTCATTTTCAAGGGGAGTTTTTTTTAAAATTTATTATATGAGGGATATAATAATATGGGGAATATATATAAATTTGCTATCAACAAGAGAATGCTCGTTAATCTATGGGACGAAGGCATTGCAGAACTTACCGGCGTTCCTGCCTCGGCTGCCGTGGGCAAAAAATATTTCGATGTGTTTCCACGTGTATTCTTTCGGGACAAAGACGCGGTATCACATGTCATTGAAAAGCAGAAGAAACTTGTACTGAAAGAGTATGTTTTTAATTGTCTCCTTTATCGCGTGTCGGCAGATATCGTGATTGAACCTGTATTGACCGCAAAGGGAATGCAGGGGATCAGCGTAAACATCTCCAATGTCTCTTCCTGTTCTGCGCGTGACACTGAGGAGCTTCAACATTTTATTGCCATGGGCAAAAGAGCATCCACCCTGGCCCATGGGGTCAGAAATCCTCTGAATGCCATAAAGGGCGCTGTCGAGTTTATCTCTCGGAAATTTACTCATGAAGAAGTACTCATTGAGTTTGCCAGGGTTATGCAGGAGGAAATCTCCCGGCTCGACAGCTTCATATCAAGGTTTCTGACCGCCTCGGTTTCTGATATGGGGCCATCTGCTGTAGATATTAATTCTTTGTTAAAAAAGATAGAGGTGTTGATTTCTTTCCAGGCGCATGCCCGCAACATTTGCTCTGATTTCCGGTACGGGACAATCCCGGAGACAATGATTGACCCCTTTCAGCTTGAACAGGCAGTTCTGAATGTCATAAACAACGCGATAGAGGCGATAGATTCCGGCGGCGGATTGATTGTGAAGACAGCTTTGGACAATTCTTCCGGAAAAGATTTTATTCTGATCGAAGTTTCCGATGACGGTCCGGGGATGATGCGAAACAGGCCGTTGAATACGTTGTTACGGGGAAAGAACGGGAAGGGATTCGGCCTTTTTATTACAAATGAAATCATGACTTCCTGCGGCGGACGCATGGATATAAAGAGCAGGAAGGGAAACGGGACGTCCGTCAGATTATACATTCCGGTAATGCAGTTGGAGGGATAAATGGCAAGAAACGGTAAGGGAGAGATATTGGTTGTGGATGACGAGCCGAACGCAGTGAAAGTGCTTTCAGCAATTCTCACTGAGGAAGGGTATCGTGTATATGAGTCGCTGGATGTGGCGAGTGCAACAAGCATTATCAACAGGGAAAATGTGGATTTGGTGATTACCGACCTGAAGATGCCGGGCAGGGACGGGATGGATTTTTTCGGCTTTATCAGGGAAAACAAACATGACATCCCGGTAATTTTTCTTACGGCCTATGGCACCGTTGATTCCGCTGTTTCCGCGATGCTCGGCGGCGCCTTTTACTATTTCATCAAACCCCCCGATTACGTGAAGCTCAAAGATATTATCAGCAGGGCGATAAGACAGAAGTGCATGAGACAGGAAATTGAGATGATCGAGAAGACGCCGGGCGACGCGGGTGAGAAGAACGGATTGCTCGGCAATACCGTGGAGATACGAAGGATAAAGGATACCATAGAGACGATAAAGGATTCATCGAGTACAGTTCTGATCAGCGGTGAAACGGGAACCGGCAAGGAACTGATTTCGAGGGCGTTGCATTTCTGCAGCAAGCGGAAGGACACACCGTTTATCGCGGTCAACTGTGCAGCAATACCCAAGGAGCTTATAGAGGCGGAACTTTTCGGGTGTGAAAAGGGTGCGTTTACCGGGGCCCATGCAAGAAGAATAGGGAAATTTGAGGAGGCATCAAACGGGACGATTTTTCTTGATGAGATCGGGGAGCTTGACCTGGGAGTGCAGGCGAAAATACTGAGGGTGCTTCAGGAACGGGAGATCGAGAGACTCGGGAGCAACAGAAAGATCAAGGTGCACTGCAGAGTGATATCTTCCACCAACCGCGATCTGAAAAATGAGGTGAAAGAAGGGAGATTCAGGGAAGACCTCTTTTACCGGATCAACGTTATTGAAATAAAGGTCCCCCCGCTGCGTGAAAGGAAAGAGGATATTCCGCTGCTGGCTTCCATATTTGCGCGTGAATTCAGCGAAAAAGAGCAGAAGAAGGTCGGGCTTCCGGAAAAGGTTATGGAATTGCTTAAGGAATACCATTGGCCCGGAAATGTCAGGCAGCTCATGAATATCATTGAACGTGCGGTAGTGCTTACCAAAAGTGATTCTATTGCTTTATGTGACCTCCCTGAGGAGTTTCACCCTCTTGGGAAAGCGTTGGAGGAGACGCATACTGTTACCAGACGGGGAACATTGAGAGATATAGAACTCCAGGCGATCAAAGAAGCACTTGAGAAATGCGATGGGAACAAGTCAAAGGCTGCCAGAATGCTCGGCATTTCCCGAAAGGCATTTTATAAAAGGTTAAACGACGCAAAACATGCGTAGGGGGCCTTCACAATATGTTTCTCTGATTGTTTCTTGAAAGTGTATCTAAGAGAAACATCTGTTTCCATTGGCAGCAGATCAGAATATGGCTCGCCGGACGAAAAGAGGCCGAAGTCGCCAGCGGCAGCAATGCCGTCCGCTCGTTTAGGGTAAAAGTCGGCGTCGCCGGCTTCAAAGTATGTGTTGCAGCTGCCGGGCAAATCTTATATTTTCCTCATGTATTATCCATTCTTTCCGGCGCAGAAGCCGACAAACGGAGATTATTTTGCTTTTCCCTGCCAAATCAGCGCTCTGGTATAGAATTTGCTGTTCAATTAAAACATGATGGCTGAGACGAAAAATAAAAACTGGTACGTCTTATACGTAAAGTCAAGACATGAGTTTGTCGCCAACAATGAATTGACGAAAAAGGACATAGTAACTTTTCTGCCTTCTGTAAGAAGGCTCAGGCAGTGGAAGGACAGAAAGAAATGGGTGGATTTTCCTCTTTTCCCCGGATATCTTTTTATTAATATCCAACCGCACCCTGAAAATATCGTCAGTGTCCTTAAGACGAGAGGAGCCATAAATCTGCTCTCTGCGCAGCCGGGCCAGCCAACCCCGGTCTCTTTTGAGGAGATAAGCGCTCTCCAGTTGTTGATCGAAAGCGGAAGGGACATCGATATCTATCCAGAACTGAAAGAGGGCACAAGGGTAAGGGTAAAAAGGGGACCTCTCTGTGGAGCTGAAGGAACACTGGAGACAAAGCACGATCAGTACATGTTCCTGGTCAATATAGAGCTTTTAGGAAGAAGTATCGGCGTCAGGATGTATGCTGATGATATTGAGGCAGGCTGACAGCCTGCTCAGAATCGTCCTTGAGCTGATCTGATTCTTCTTTGCTTTGAGACAGAGAAAGTTTCATCCGTGCCCGTAAAGGCTTTTAACATTTGCCGCGGCCTCTCGAATCTTTCGTATCGAGAAAGCGGAGCTATGCGCAATCACAATAATGTCCTCTTTTAAAAATCCGTGCGAATAATTGAAAAGCCTGTAAACAAGATCCTGAAGAGTGCTCTCCCTGCATATGCGCAAACTTTAAGCTGCGCTGCGGGCATTTCATGAAGCCCGGATGAAGACGGAAAAATGATTCCCTTTCACAAGCCATATATCACGATTGATGAAATCACCGAAGTGCTCGATTCGTTGAGATCGGGGTGGATCACCATGGGGCCGAAGACCATAGAATTTGAAAATAAATTCAGGGAATATATCGGCTCGAAAAATGCGGTTTCGATGAATTCCTGCACGGCCTGTCTCCATCTCGCCCTCAAGGCGGTAGGACTCCAGGAGGGCGACGAGGTTATCGTGCCGACAGTTACGTTTACCGCGACTGCGGAAGTAGTCACCTATTTTAAGGCAAATCCTGTTCTTGTCGATATCGAAGAGAATACCTGCAACATCGACGCCTCTCTCATAGAAAGAAAAATATCAAACAGGACAAGGGCCATAATGCCCGTGCATTTCGCGGGTCAGCTCTGCGATATGGACGAGATTTGCGCAATAGCGAAAAAAAATAACCTGGTGGTTATCGAGGATGCAGCCCACGCCATGCCGGCATGTTACAAGGACCGGAAAGTGGGGACTATCGGGGACATCGCCTGTTTCAGTTTTTACGCCACAAAGTCGCTGACCACCGGCGAGGGGGGAATGGCCACAACCGCAAATGACGAATGGGCCGATAAAATGCGCATATTGAGACTGCACGGCATTTCCAAGGACGCATGGAAGAGATATACGGGTGAAGGCTCATGGTACTATGAGGTAGAGGCCGCGGGCTACAAGTACAATATGACGGATATCCAGGCCGCAATGGGGCTTGCCCAACTGCGGAAGATAGACTGGATGTGGAAGAGAAGGAAAGAAATAGCAGCCAGCTATACCAAAGCCTTTGCAGCCAGGGATGACATTGAAATACCCTATGTCAAGGCCGACAGGGAGAGTGCGTGGCATCTCTACGTCGTGAAGCTGAATCTCGATAAGTTGAGCATTGAGAGAAACCAGTTCATCGAAGAATTGAAAAGGAGAGGGGTAATGACTTCAGTGCATTTTATCCCCCTCTATAAACATCCTTATTATATGACCGCCTTCAACTATAATTCCGGCGAATTTCCGGTTTCCGAAGCGATTTATAAACGCATCATTTCCTTGCCGATTTATCCGGGGATGAGTGATGAGGATGTGGCGCAGGTGATTTGTTCCGTGGTAGATGTGCTCCAGAAATTCAGCTCATAGGCAGATGTGCATGAAGCGGTCCCTGGACATAATTCTGGCAATAATCGGCTTGCTGATGCTCCTGCCGATGCTGCCTTTTGTCGCGCTCCTGATAAAACTTGACAGCAGCGGTCCGGTATTCTTCCGGCAGGAGAGGATCGGGAAGGATTTCAGGCGCTTTACGATTTATAAGTTCCGGACCATGAAGGTGAACGCGGATAAAAAAGGGGCGCTCATCACTGCCGGCGGTGACCACCGGGTTACGAAAGCAGGAGCCTTCCTCAGGAAATACAAAATAGACGAATTGCCGCAGCTCTTCAACGTTCTGAAGGGTGACATGAGTTTTGTGGGGCCAAGACCGGAGGTAGGTCACTATGTGCAGTTGTTCGAGACGGATTACCGGAAGCTGCTGACGGTGCGCCCCGGAATTACCGATCCGGCTTCGCTGTCATATGCTGACGAAGAGGCCCTCCTCAGCAGGGCAAAAGCCTTTGAAGAGGTATATATCAGCAAGATTTTGCCGGAAAAGATAAAGCTATCATCTCACTACGTAGATACCCGCAATCTGATGACAGATCTGAAACTCATTCTGATGACCGTGTTGAGGGCATTCCATATAAATGCCGGGAAAGAAACCAGGTAGCCGGTCCGGCAAAAAACATTGCGGTGTATATGAAAGAAGACTTTGTGGCAGGGTGGAATGAGCCGGCAGTCAAAGTTTATGAAGTAGTGCCGAAAGGATGAAAATGACAAAAAAATATGCCGACATATATGAGAAATACAGCGAAGATATTCTCAGATACCGTCACCTGTTTATCGTTTTCATTTTTCTGATACAGACTGCATGCGCAAATTATCTGGCGTTTGTTATCAGGTTCGATGGCTTGCCGTTAGGGGAGTATACCGATACCTATCTATGGTATGTGCTTTTTCTCCTTTCAGTCCGGTGCGCCTTTTTTTTAAAGGAAGGGCTTTACAAGGGATTGTGGCGCTATGCGAGCACGAGCGATCTGCTCAAGATCATAAAATCGACGACCATGGGCAGCATAGTGTTTTTGTTTTTCGTCTATTACATGATCGGCGACAAGCAGTATCCCCGGTCTATCTATATTCTCGACTGGATGCTTACCATCCTTATAACGGGAGGCAACAGACTGCTCATCAGGGTATTCAGGGAATATATGTTCCTGGACCCGCTGCGCAAAAAAATACTGATTGTCGGTGCCGGGGACGCCGGCGAGATGATCGTCCGTGAAATGAAGAGCAGCAGCAAATACATGTATGAGCCGGTCGGTTTTATCGACGATAATGAAAAAGTGGGGCTTACCATACATGGCGTGCCGATCCTGGGGCCCTGCAGCAGGATCCCGCAGATCATGAAGACCCACAAACCGGAGGAAATACTTATATCGGTATC
>JAOUFP010000502.1 GCA_029858145.1 Nitrospirota bacterium
CGCATGTTTATGTAATGCTGTCCTGCGAGTATCTCTGTGGGAGCCATCAACGCCGCCTGGTAGCCTGATTCCACCGCGTCGAACATCGCGAGCAGTGCCACAGCCGTCTTTCCGCATCCGACATCCCCCTGTATCAGCCTGTTCATGGGATACGGCGACCGCATGTCCCTGCGAATATCGTCGAGCGTCCTTTTCTGGGCAGCCGTCAGTTCGAAGGGCAGAAGTTTTAAAAGCTTTTTCCCGAGCTTCCCCGGGGGACTGAACGCTATGCCCCTGTTCAGCCGTGTCTTTCTCTTCAGGGCAGCCAGGCCAAGTTCGAAGAGAAAAAGCTCTTCAAAGACAAGCCGCTGATGATATACGCTCGCCCCCCTGCTGAGCAGAGCGAGGTCCATGCCTCTTTCAGGGAAATGAAGCTGCTGAAGGCTTTCCGGCAAAGGCGGCAGATTATTTCTTTCGATTACTGAAGGGGGGAGTGAATCAGGGATACGGGAGGCATGTCCGGCCACGATGCCGAACATGATCTTTCTCATCTGCTTCTGGCTGATCCCCTCCGTAGCCCGGTAAAAAGGGACGATCCTCTTCGTATGGATGAAAGAGTCCGGGTCATCGGAGACGAGTTCATATTCAGGCGAATCCATCTCAATTCCCGCCGGACTGCTCTCTTTCACCATGCCGCTGAGGATAACTTCCTGACCAACGGGAAGGTTCTTCTGCAGGTACGGCTGATTAAACCATTTCACCTTTAAAAAACCTGTTCCGTCATTGACCGCGATCTCGAATATCCTGAAATTTCTCTTGCGGGTCCGTATTCCGTTGGCGAACACGATCATTCCCTGAACGGTTTCGAAGCTGCCCGGTCTGATATTCGCGATCTTCTTCAGTCCGGTCCTGTCTTCGTACCTGTACGGCAGGAAGTAAAGGGCGTCCCTGATGGTTTTAATACCGGCGCGCAAAAAAAGTTTGGCCCTCTGCGGGCCAATACCTTTTGCGTATTCTATGGGGTCATCTGATGCGTCATTACCCATCAAAGGATGATGTATCTTTTTGGGCGGCTTCCTTTTTTAAAGAGTCTTCCAGCGCCTTGTCGGTCTCTTCCATCCGGATTTTGGAATACTCCGTATCGCTGATGATGTCGATGTCCCAGCCCGTAAGCTTCATCGCGAGCCTTACGTTCTGTCCCCTTTTGCCTATAGCAAGCGAGAGCTGCTGGTCGTTGACAACGACCATGGCGGTCTTTTCCTCTTCATTAATACCGATCTTCTCCACACTCGCAGGACTCAGGGCGCTGGCGATAAGCACACGGGGATCTTCGGTCCAGGGGATGATATCGATCCTTTCCCCTCTCAGTTCACGCACAATCGTCTGCACCCTCGTCCCCTTCATTCCCACGCACGATCCGACAGGATCGATAGAACTATTTGTTGAGTAAACGGCAAGCTTCGTGCGCTCACCGGGCTCTCTGACAATCTGTTTGATGACCACCAGCCCCTCGTTGACCTCGGGGACCTCCATCCTGAATAATTCTCCGACAAACTGTGGCGAAATTCTCGATACGACGATCGACGGACCCTTTGTGGTGATTCTCACATCCTCGACAATGGCCCTCACGGTGTCGCCCCGCTTGAGATTTTCACTCGGAAGCGTATCCTTAAAGTAGAGCACCGCCTCTGTTTTGCCGAGGTTGAGAAAATAGGCGCCTTTTTCCTTCCGCATGACAACGCCGCTGACGATCTGTCCGACCTTGTCCTTGAAATCGTTGTAAATGACGTCCCTTTCCGCTTCCCTCACCCTCTGGAAAATGACCTGCTTGGCTGTCTGGGCCGCGATCCGGCCGAGATCCTGAAGATCAAGAGGAAAGTCTATCGTCTCACCCTCTTTTTTGTCCGGGTTTATCCTGGCCGCTTCTTCAACTGAAATTTCCTCCATAGGATCAGCGACCTCGGCAACGATTGTCTTTGTCTCAAACATGGATATGTTGCACTTCATCCGGTCGATTGTAAGATGTATATTCGTTCTGCCGCCGTATTTTTTTCTCACCGCCGAGACAAGCGCCGACTCGAGGGCCTCGATAAGAGTCTCTCTGGATATCCCCTTCTCCCTGCTTATTTGGTCAATTACGTGACAAAGTTCCTTG
>JAOUFP010000090.1 GCA_029858145.1 Nitrospirota bacterium
ATTACCGCGGCCCCCGGCAATGATAACGAGGTCACGATGATATAGATGAGCATATATCCGCCGATAACCGGCATCGTATGTTCGGCATACAATGCCTCAAATTTCTGGTGTGATTCCTTTATGTAGGAGAGAGACAGATACTCCCCGAGGTTGAAGAATTTGAAGGCGGCTAAAGCAGCCAGTATTATTGCGATGATAATGATTTTCTTCGCGTTTTTTTTCATTTGACCATTTCCTTCAGTATCTGCCGCGCAAGCATCGCGCCCCCCCAGAGTCCGCTGTTTTCGTCTCTTATGAGGGATACCGGTATCTTGGCGAGCAGGGCCGAAAGAGTGTCGGAACTCCGGAACTCCTGTTCGAAGGCGGAATGGGTGAGGATCTCGGGTGACTTTGCCGCGACACCTCCGGCGACATAGAGCCCGCCCATCGCAAGGGTTTCGAGGACATAGTTGCGGCAGACCCTCGCATAAAATCGCGAAGCCCATTCGAGCGTCTCAGGATATTGCGGAAACTCCCGCACTACTTCGGAAGGCTCCAGCTTTCTTCCTGACAGGAAGTGGTGGAGATAGCTCAGTCCTTGTCCCGACACGACGGTATTGCCCGTTATATAATGTTCATCGCGCTCTTTCAGGAGGAACCGCTGGTATTCAAATTCCCTCTCTGAAACAAAGGGAAAATTCGTATGTCCTCCTTCGGATGGAAACGCGATATATCCTCCCCTTCTGTTTTCCATAATCACGGCCTTTCCCAGCCCTGTGCCCGCGCCGATTACCGCGGTTGCCGCGTCTTTCACGGGAGAACCCGGCAGGATTTTCTCCGCGGCTTCACCGATGGGTGAACGGCTGGCGAATGCCTGCGCGATAAAGTCATTGATCAGGATGCATCTTTTAAAGCCGAAATCTTTTTCCGCATTCGAAAGATCAATGCCCCAGGCTATCAGCGGAGGTTTGCTCTTCACCTTGTTTTCTACAGGGCCGGCAACTGCCATAACGACAATATCAGAGCCCTTTGCTTTGAAGGAGAAAAAGCTTTTCTTCAGGTTATCGATCAATTCCGGGAAAGACCCTGCTTCTGCAGTATTCAGCCATATTGATTCGACGAGCGACACTTTTCCGTCAATACCGATAGTGAAATGGGCAAATCTGCTGTTCGTGCCGCCGATGTCTGCCGTGAGGATATTTTTCATTTTTTCTTTATACCTTTCATATTATCATTGAGAGCTTTTTTGTCAATTTTCAGCAGTCCTTTTCTTCGCCGATTATTTATGTATCTCGATATAATCGACATAAGAGACAGAGCTTTCTCCTGTGTTATCGGAGTCATTCATGATGGCGATGCTCGCGATTGCGGGCGGAGAAACACCGAATGCCTTAATATAGTCTTCGACGATGTCTGCATCCTCTTCCACCCATATCCCGGACTTTTCCACTCCGCTTTCCACAATGATCATCTTTGCCTCGTCCGCATAGGGATTCGTAAAGATTTTTTCTGCTTGCCCCTTGCTTGCCCAGATGTAATTGAGGCTGCTGTCTGGAGGGTATTCACCGTATATCCTTCTGGCAATGCCATACCTTATCTTTTTTCCAAGGGATGCTTTTTCGGGGTCGTATTTGAAGATAATGTATAAACGGACCGGATAGTCATCGCCTGACTTTTCCTCAGCGTTGCCTTTTTTATACACGTTTTCTATTCTCCATCTCCATCTGATTTTTGGAAAGTCGTAAACGTTGAACTCTTTCCGGTATATGATGCCCGATGCCGATGAATCGCTTTCAGCCTTCAGAAAGGATGCGTCCTGCTCTTTGACAACAGTGTACCTGCTGTGCCTGGTGATCTTCGGAAAGTAAAGGGGCCTCCAGTTATCGAGGCTGTTGAAATCCTCTCTTACAAATACTTCCTTCTCCCCGCAATAGGCAGGGAGAAAACTGAAATAAACAACAAGAAAGGGAAAGATAATGATGACTTTCCATGGTGCTATCAAATTGAGGAAAAGTGAGTTCATGCCGGGATCGTTTCAGCAGGCGAACTGCCTGCTACTGTATAGAACCTATTCAAGTCGAACCCTGTCCTGCCGTGCAGCCGTAACAATGGTCATCTACAGCGATCTGCCTCCCGGCAAGGAGGTGATGATCGAAATCCCTGATGTTACGGGGATACCTGTCAAGGAGAGCGAGGCCGATCATCTGGTTGAAATCGCAGTCGTAGAGCGTCCCGTCCCACCCGACATTCACCAGGTGTCTGCACATTATCCCCTGCAGGGTTTCCGGATTAAACGCGTCTGTCAGTTTCCTCAGGTATTTATCGTAATTTTTCGAACGGATGAGAAATTCCCTGAAACGGCCTATGGGTATATTGGCGAACGTATAAAGGGAATGAAAGGAGATGTCATAATTTCTCTTCAGGTCCTCGCGGTATTCTTTTTCCATGGCTGATTGAGAAGGAGGAAGAAAGGCTCCGGTAGGATTATGGACAAGATTAAGTGCTTTATCAGCACCGTATCCCATACGGTTTAATTGCCGCAGGGCGTCAATGCTCTTTCGAAAGGCGCCGTTCCCCCTTACTTTATCGACATCCGCTTCACGGTAATAGGGAATTGACGCGATAAGTTCGACACTGTTCCGGCTGTAGAAATCAAACAGGTCTTCCATCCCCGGTTCATAAAATATCGTCAGATTGCTGCGCGCTATCACACGGCATCCGGCATGCCTGGCCTCTTCTACCAGATATCTGAAAAAAGGGTTCAGCTCAGGAGCGCCGCCGGTGACATCAAGAGTCTTTACCCTGTTTTCGTTGAGCACGACGAGGACTTCTTCGACAGTCCGGATATCCATCATCTCTTCCCTGGCCGGTCCTGCCTGGACATGACAGTGCTTGCAGGCCATATTGCACCTGTATCCCATATTCACCTGCAGGATATCTATCCCGGTTGCGTGGAGGGGGTCTGTCCTGACTGTTAAGATTTTTTCCTCAAAATGCATCGAAACCGCAAGCTCCTTTTCCGGTGAAGCTACATCGATATCCTGTCAGCCGCGTTATGGGCCTGGATGCCGTGAATGAGTGATGCCCCTCCCCTTACCGCGGAGGCCACATGCACCGCCTCGGTGATATGTTCGAGACTCATCCCTTCTTCGAGACACGATTTTGTATACGCGTCGATGCAGTAGGGGCACTGGACAGCGTGGGCGACAGCGAGCCCTATAAGTATCTTCTCTCTTTTGCTCAGGATGCCCGGCTGCAGGGCCGAGGTATACCAGTCCATGAACTTTTTGAACAGCTCAGGGCTGTGCTTGCCGATGTCCCCGAACCTCTCCAGGTCTTCATCATTGTAGTAATCGGTCATTGATTTCTCCTCTCGGAATATTTTTTGAAGTGATAATTGGTTTCCGGATATTTCTAAATATTACAATCTGCGCTCTCTGCCACAGTTCCAAGTTTCTGTCATTCCGGTTTGCCCGGAAATCATTTGCCAAATTTGTTTGGCGAAATTTTTTCGCTATATGAAGTTATTATAAAAAGTATACAGGATGTCTTTTTCTGTTACAATTTATATATAAAAAAGAGATGTATTCAAAAAGCCGACTTTAAGGGAGGAATATGCAGATCGGAATGGCAGGACTCGGCCGTATGGGAATGAATATGGCGCTGCGTTTGCTGCGAGGCAGGCACAAGGTGGTCGCCTACAACCGCACCCCTGAAAAGGTAAAGGAAATCGAAAAAAAAGGAGCGATAGGGGCGTATACCCTGGAGGAACTTGTCGCTGCCCTGAAGCCTCCACGCCATATCTGGATTATGCTGCCGGCCGGCTTGCCCGTGGATGATACCATTGCAAAACTCAAAAGCCTGCTGCAGAAGGGTGATACCATCATAGACGGCGGAAACAGCTTTTACAGGGACGATATCCGCCGTGAGCAGCTGCTCAGGCCGCTCGGTATACATTATATGGATGCAGGCGTCAGCGGAGGCATATGGGGACTCAGGAACGGTTACTGTCTCATGATCGGCGGGAAGAAAAAAGAGTTCAAACGGCTGGCGCCGGTGTTCAAATCGCTGGCTCCGAAAGACGGCTATCTCCACTGCGGTTCAACCGGAGCGGGTCATTTCGTGAAGATGGTTCATAACGGCATAGAATACGGCATGATGTCCGCTTATGGCGAGGGGTTCGAAATCCTGAACGCCTCTCCCTACGCCGCTGAGCTTGATTTCGCGAAGGTGTCCCATCTCTGGAACCAGGGCAGTGTTGTCCGTTCCTGGCTTCTTGAACTGGCGGAATCGGCGTTTAAGAAAGACGCCGATCTTTCGCAGATCGAGGGGCATGTCGAGGACTCCGGTGAGGGGAGATGGACGCTTCAGCAGGCGATCGATACCGGAGTTCCGTCACCGGTAATTTCAGCTGCGCTTTTCCAGAGGTTCCGTTCAAGGAAGACCGATCCGCTTTCCGACAGGGTCCTCGCGGCGCTCAGAAGCGAGTTTGGCGGCCACGCGGTTGTAAGGAAAGGTGCCGGGAAAAAGACGCGCAGGGGATGACCATGCATAACGGCAATCTCGAAAAGGTCTTCGATGAGATCATCGGGGGGAAGCAATACGGAACTCTGAACAGCTGCACCATTGAAATTCCGGGACCTTTCTGCCTGACGATCTTCGGGGCCTCTGGTGACCTTGCGCAGCGGAAAATAATCCCCGCTTTGTACCGCCTGAACACAATCAGGCTCTTTCCTCAGGACTTTGCTGTCCTTGGAACCGGACGGACGGAAATGACTCAGAGCGCATTTCGTGAGCTGATGAAGGACGCGGTAAAGGCGGCCTTTCCCGACGATTTCGACAGGGATTCATGGCGAGAGTTTTCCGCGCGTCTATACTATGTGCGGTTAGACTACGAAAAAAGTGAGTCATTCAGGAGACTGCGGGAAAAAATCACTTCTCTCGAAAAAAGTCATACGACTGAGGGAAACCGCATCTTTTACCTTGCGGTGCCCCCTTCAGTATACGAGCCGGTCATTTCAAATATCGGTCTGGCAGGACTCTCCCGGGAGGAGAAGGGTTATACCCATATCGTCATTGAGAAGCCGTTCGGGCGTGACATCGGGTCTGCCAGAAGCCTGAATGCCATACTGCGGAAATCTTTCAGTGAAAGGCAGATTTACCGCATGGACCATTATCTCGCGAAGGAGACGGTCCAGAACATCCTCATGTTCAGATTTGCCAATTCTATCTTTGAGCCTCTCTGGAACAGGAGATATATCGATCACATCCAGATCACCGTTGCCGAGACGCTCGGGGTCGAACACCGGGCTGGCTATTATGAAAAAGCGGGAGTGCTGAGGGATATGTTCCAGAACCATATATTCCAGCTTCTCGCGCTCACGGCTATGGAACCTCCGTCAATCTTCGAGGCTGAAAGAGTACGTGATGAAAAGGTGAAAGTTTTCCGTTCCGTGCGGCCTTTTCCATTAAAGGGGATTGACGACGTCGTTGTCATAGGGCAATACGGCGAAGGGAAGATCGGCAAAGAGAGGGTTGTTGGCTACAGGGAAGAACCGGGAGTTATGTCTCATTCAGAAACGCCTACCTTTGCCGCGCTGAAGGTATTTATCGACAACTGGAGATGGAACGGGGTACCGTTTTATCTGCGCTCAGGCAAGAGGCTCACAAAGAAAAAGGCAGAAATATCCGTGCACTTCAAGCCTGCCCCGCATCTGATGTTCGCCCGGGCTCTCGAAGAAGACATCGAGCCGAATACGCTCGCGTTGCGGCTGCAGCCTGATGAGGGGATCAGTCTCCATTTCCAGGCGAAAACCCCGGGCTCGCGTATCTGCATGAGCCCGGTGCTCATGGATTTTTCCTACAAGAAGGTGTTTTCGCTCAATGACTACGAACGAGTCCTTCTCGATTGCATGCAGGGAGACCAGATGCTGTTTGTGCGCAGTGACGGGGCAGAAGAGACATGGGCGCTGCTGTCCCCGCTGATAGAAAAGCTTGAGTCAGATATCTATCCGAAGGACTTTCCCAATTATGAGGCAGGTTCATCAGGGCCTGACGCAGCGGCTTTACTGCCGCGAAAGGACGGCAGGTCCTGGAGAGCGATGTGACGGTTTCGTTCTGTTCCCTTCCCGATCCCGAGGCGGTGGGTATCCGGGCGGCTTCGATCGTTATAGGCCGGTCGAAAATTGCCCGGGACTCAAAGGGGAGATTTACGGTGGCTGTTTCGGGAGGATCGACGCCGCTGAGGCTCTTCGAACTCCTTGGGGCGACCTTTCGAAAGGATATCGAGTGGGGACGGACCGAAATCTTCTGGGTTGATGAGCGATGCGTTCCCCCTGACCATAAAGACAGCAATTACAAAGGCGCTCACGACGCACTTCTTTCGAGGGTCGATATCCCCCCGGAGAACGTTCACCGTATCAAGGGAGAAATATCTCCTGAGGAGGGTGCAAGAGAGTATGAGAAGGAATTGCTGAGATGTTTCGGGGGCACCGGGTTGCCCGAGTTCGATCTGGTCATCCTTGGAGTCGGTGAAGACGGGCATACTGCTTCGCTTTTCCCTGATGCGCCTTCTCTTTCAGAGGGGAAACGCGTCGCGATTCCTGTTTATGTGGAGAAGCTGCAAAGCTGGAGGATAACGCTGACACTGCCGGTCCTGAATAATGCGGTAACGGTACTCTTTCTGGTTACCGGCCGAAAAAAAGCAGGTATTGTGAAAGAAATACTCGGAAACGGCAAGAAGAGTCCGGAATATCCGGCGAGCCTTATACAGCCTGTATCCGGCGAGGCGACATGGCTGCTGGACAGCGAGGCATCTTTCCGGTTGAAAGGGATGTTCAGGGATTAATGATATCAGTAATCATTCCCGCGCTCAATGAAGAGGCGCACATAGGGACCTGCATTGACGCCATCAAAAGAGATGGTGATTCCAATGAGATCATTGTCGCGGACGGAGGAAGCTCAGACAGAACTGCCGGGATAGCGGAGGGATATCAGGGTATAAAGGTCGTTCATACCGCGCGGGGCAGGGGGCTTCAGATGAATGCAGGGGCCTTGCATGCGAGGGGTGAAATCCTCCTCTTCCTTCACGCGGATACGATCCTCGAAGAAGGATGGAGCAGGACGGTTGAATCTGCCTTGCACAATGTTTCGGCCGCGGGCGGTGCATTCACCTTTGCGATAGATAACCCGGAGAGAAAATACAGGGCGGTGGAGCAATGGGTGAGATTGAGATGCTCTCTTTTCATGCTTCCCTACGGCGACCAGGGCATCTTTGTGAAAGGCGATGTCTTTAAAAGACTCAAAGGCTACAAGGACATCCCTCTCATGGAGGATGTTGATCTCGTAGAAAGAATGAAGAGTCTGGGTAAAATCGTCATCGTGGATAAAAAGGCGTTTACATCCGAAAGGAGATGGCTGAAAAGAGGCCTGGTCCGCACCGCCGCTCTGAATCAGCTGATCATGCTGTTATACAGAATGGGAATGAGCCCTCATAAACTGGCAAAGATCTATTACCGGTGAAAGATAAAAACCTTCTTGGGCTTTTCGCGAAATTCCCCGAACCGGGCAAGGTCAAGACGCGCCTCGCAAGGGATATCGGTCCGGACGCGGCTGCGCGTGCCTGCAGGGAAATCGCTGAATATGTTTTACAAAGGACATCCCCTGCAGATTCCGGTTATCGCCGGATAATCTTTTTCGCGCCGCAGGCAATGAGACAGCGGTTCAGTGAGTGGATGCCGGGAGAAGTATTGATGGCCCAAAGGGGAGGCGATGTCGGTGAAAGGATGGATAACGCCCTGAAAGACCTGTTCGGCAGGGGAGCGGAAAAGGCGGTCGTCGTCGGCTCTGATATACCGGGGCTTCACAGGGGGATAATCGGGAAGGCTTTTCAGGAACTCGACGACTGCGATGTGGTCATAGGGCCTGCCATGGACGGCGGATACTATCTAATCGGCATGAAATTTCCGCATCCGGAGATCTTCAGGAATATCACCTGGGGGACTGAAAAGGTCTTTGAAGAGACAGTGACCAGTATCGAAAAGACGGGGTTGACCCATTGCCTTGTTACGACTCTGTTTGACGTTGATGACCTCGATGATCTTGTCAGGGCAGAGGAGCTTTTGAAAGATGCCGAAGACGAATGTGGATAAATGTTACCTCTGTCGGTTTTATACTTCCGTCATTCCGGCCCTGGTCGCTTTTGGCGCCGCCAGAGGCGGGTAAACTTGACCGGAATCTTTTCTGTTGTCATTCTCCGGTTTGACCGGAGAATCCAGCTCTTATCTCTGGATTGCCCGATCAAGTCGGGCAATGACGATGAACTGACGAGCCTCTTATGCAATGTTAAGGTTTATTGGTCCTGAGTTCTCAGCAGTGCTATCTTTTCCTTCATGTCCTGTGGCATCTCACTGATAAATTCCATATATTCCCCGGTCCCGGGATGGACAAAGCCGAGCAGTTCCGCATGGAGCATCTGCCGCGGAAAGACTATCTTCTCTTTCCCTCTCTCGATATCCGTTTTTCTCCCGTATGTCTTGTCTCCGAGCACCGAATGTCCGATTGACGCAAAATGCACCCGAATCTGATGCGTCCTGCCTGTCGCGAGTTTTGCCTCGATGAGAGTCGCGTTATAGAGATGCTCTATCACCTTCCATGTCGTGACCGCTTCTTTTCCTCTCCGCGTTTTCGTGGACATCTTCTTTCTGTCGGATTCAGATCTCCCGATCTTCAGCGTTATCTCGCCGCTCATATTCTTTAATGTTCCATGTACGAGCGCCTTGTATTTTCTGT
>JAOUFP010000503.1 GCA_029858145.1 Nitrospirota bacterium
CATCCCCTTCTGGCCGCAACTCCCCGGACTTTCTTTCCGGGAGCTTATGATCCCCCAGTATTCTGAAGGCCTGCCCTTTCTGAAGATGGACGGCCAGAAAGAGACGCTATGGGTCGAACGGAACAGTTCCGATGAACTCGAACGGTTCTATGAGAGCTGGACCGAAAAAAGCAGGATCGCGATCTCGCAGGACTGCGCGCAGGGGTTGTACGCCTTTCTCAGGATTGTCAAAACAAGAACCTTTCCAGTTCTGAAGGGCCATGTCACCGGCCCGCTGACCTTTACGCTCGGGCTGAAGGATCAGGCCGGCAAACCCGTATATTTCGATGAAGAGTTCCGGGAGATATCGCTGATGCTCCTGAAGGCAAAGACGAGATGGCAGCTAGACCAGTTAAAGCCGTATGCCGGAAAGGTGATCATATTTATCGATGAGCCGATACTCTCCGCCCTCGGCAGCTCGAGCTACCTCGGGGTAAGCAGCACGGAGGCGTCGAGGCTGTTAAAAGAGCTTATCGAGGTCATAAGAAGTGAAGGGGGCATTGCAGGCATCCACTGCTGCGGGAATGCCGACTGGCCGCTGGTAATCGACTGCGGACCCGACATCATCAACTTCGATGCCTACGATTATACTGACACGCTCGCGCTTTATCCCGAACAGCTCAGTGCTTTTCTCGAAAAAGGCGGCTGCCTTGCGTGGGGGATCATACCGACCTCCGAAGCGATTGCCGGTGAAAATCCCGAATCGATTATGGCATGTTTCCAGAGAGGCGTGGAAAAACTTTCCCTGCATGTCTCCAGAGACCTATTATTTTCCAATATTCTGCTTACCCCCTCCTGCGGAACCGGGGCGAGGACCGTTGAGGAGACCTTGAAGGTCTTCCAGCTTCTCATGAGACTGAAAGAGGAATACCGGTGAAAGGTATATTTATATCATTCGAGGGGATAGAAGGCACGGGCAAGTCAACCCAGGCAAAACTGCTTGCAGACTATCTGAAAGAAAAGGGATACCGGGTAATACAGACGATGGAGCCGGGCGGGACAAGGATCAGCATGAAGATCCGGGAGCTTCTCCTCTCGCTCGACAGCAGGGAAATGGACAATGTGACCGAGCTTCTCCTCTACAACGCAGCGCGGGTCCAGCACATTAAAGAGGTCATCGAACCCGCCCTTGAGAGGGGCGATATCGTGATCACCGACCGCTTCAGCGATTCCACCGTTGCGTATCAGGGCTTTGCGAGGGGCATTGACCTGCGGCTCATCGAATCCCTTGATATGATCGCGACCAGCAGGCTGCGGCCTGATATCACCATACTGCTTGATATAGATGTCAAAACAGGTCTCGCGAGGAACAGGGCGCTCAACAAAAACGACCGCCTCGAACTGGAGGATATATCTTTTCATGAAAAAGTCCGAAAGGGGTTTATCCAGATAGCAGCCAGGGAACCTGAAAGGGTGAAGCTCGTCGATTGCTCGAAAGGCCTCGATGAGGTGCACCGCGCGGTGATTGAAATAATCTCGGGTTTTTTAGAAGAGCGGAACAGGTAAAAGAAAATGTCGCTGGCCGATATCATAGGACAGGAAAAGGCGGTCGGGATGCTCACCGGCATTCTGGAGCGCCAGAGGCTCGCCGGTTCGTACATCTTCAGCGGAGAACCCGGCACAGGCAAGAAACTGACCGCGCTTAATTTTGCAAAGGCCCTCAACTGTCTCAACTACCGTAATGCGTTAAGCGTCATGCGTGATGGGATATCAAAAAAGAATCCGGCGCTCAGCACTGACATCGACAAAAATTCCCCTATCCCCCCTTTAGAAAAGGGGGGGAGATTTGACGCCTGCGATAAATGCGAATCATGTTTGAAAATCGAAGCGGGCAGCCATCCCGATCTGAAGCTGATTTCACCCGAAGACAGGCTGATAAAAATCGACGAGATACGGCTCATCGATGAGGCGCTCTCCTTCAGGCCGTTCGAGGGCAGAAAAAAAGTCGTGATCGTCGACGATGCGGATACCATGAATATCGCTGCGGCAAACGCATTTCTCAAGACACTCGAGGAGCCTCCTGAAGACAGCGTCATCCTCCTCATCTCTTCAAGGCCTGACCGTCTTCCTGCCACGATACGTTC
>JAOUFP010000504.1 GCA_029858145.1 Nitrospirota bacterium
GTTTTCCATCCCCTTCAGCATAACCGAGGGGCTGTTGAGGATTTTCAGCGACACAAACCGCGACTCAAACCTGCCTGATTTGTTATGGATAAATCTCGGCTGGCTGCTGTCGGATATCCCCTGCCAGGGGACCCAGCCCAGCAGCGCCGCAAGCTGACACCCGTTGCATACGCCGAGACTGAAGGTATCAGTCCGGTCATAAAAAGCCTGGAACTGCTGCCAGATATGTTTATTGAATTTTATGACCCCGGCCCACCCTTTTGCAGAGTCGAGAACATCCGCGTAGCTGAAGCCGCCGACAAAGACCACTCCCCTGAATTCCTCCAGATTTACTTTTTTATCAAGAAAGTCGGTCATGGTAACATCCCATGGTTCAAACCCCGCCTCAAAAAAAGCTGAAGTCATCTCTCTGTCGCCGTTGCTTCCCTCCTCACGAATGATAGCAACCTTCGGCTTATGGTCCCGCTGAATAATAGCGGAAGCGGTGGGTTCAGGGACAAAGGAAAGGCTGAAAGAAAGCCCTTTCCTGTCATAGATATGCTTCTTTTCTTCGTCAACACAGGCAGGATTGCGCTGAAGCCTGTCGAGCTGATAGCTTGTCTCCTCCCACACCGCCCGCAGCACCTGCATATCTTCGTCTAAAACAGTGATGCGTGATGAGTGTTCCGTTATCAGTGAAACACGTACCTTTTTTTCGATCGTTGTACTGCCGATGAGCTGGCACGGGATACCCTCGGCCGCAAAAGCGGCGAGAATCTCTTTCTCATGCTCAGGAAGATA
The DNA here is from genome assembly GCA_029858145.1 of Nitrospirota bacterium. Classification (GTDB taxonomy): domain Bacteria; phylum Nitrospirota; class Thermodesulfovibrionia; order Thermodesulfovibrionales; family UBA6898; genus JAOUFP01. Next base: position 781 of record JAOUFP010000504.1, read on the forward strand.
TTCAATGACCATCCCGAGTTCTTCAGAGAAAAGCATGGGCATTATTTCTCTTTGCAATCCGCTCCTTGCTTCCTGCATCAATTCAATCTCAATGCCGCAGTTTCCGGCAAATGCCATTTCGAGAAGGGTTGTGATAAGCCCGCCGTCGCTCCTGTCATGGCCGGACAGGATCATATCTTCAGCGATTAGTTTCTGTATCACCTGAAAGCTCTTTTTCAACAATCCGGCATCATCCACATCAGGCGATTCGTTTCCGACCTGGTTGAAACATTGAGCGAGGGCTGACCCGCCCGTGCGGTCCTTCTCCATTCCAAGGTCGATAAACAGAAGTCTGCTCTTTCCGGGCATTTTTATGTCAGGGGTGATAACCTTCGTAATGTCAGGACAGGTCACATAGGCTGAAATCACAAGCGTCCCGGGCGATTTCACCACCTCTGTTTTTCCTGACGCTTCGGTCACTCTGGCGGCCATCGAAAGGCTGTCCTTTCCTCCATCCACTGCAATCCCCAGTTCTATCATGATGTCGCGCATCGCCACTGCTGCGTCAAAGAGATCAGCACCTTCTCCGGGGAGCTTCGGCGCCCACATCCAGTTGCCGGAACACTTGATATCCTCAATTGCGCTGACCTTTGCCCAGACAATATTTGTTACCGCCTCGGCAACACTCATCCTGGCCATCGCTGCCGGACTTATCAGCCCCTTTACCGGCTGCTCGCCTATGGAGATGGCCGCTCCGCTCAGCCCGAAGTGGCTCTGGGCTATCACCGCGACATCGGACACCGTAAGCTGAAGCGGGCCCGCGCACTGCTGCTGCGCGATCAGCCCGGTGACGCTCCTGTCGACCTTGTTCACCAGAAACCTTTTTGACCCGACTGAAAGCAGCCTCAGGACACGGTCCAGGGCTTCCCTTACCGTAAGCCCCTCCGGCAGCTCCAGGGGAGTCCGCGTGCGTTTGACCCTGTCGAGCCTGAACGTCTTTTGGGGCATATGGCCGAGCACTTTTTCGAGATGAAGATTCACCGGTGTGCTCCCGTCTGTTTCATCGTGGAGGACTATATAGCCGTCTCCGGTGATCTCTCCGATAAAGGCGCACGGCACCTTCTCCCTCCCGCAAAGCCTGAGGAATTCATCGGCCCTTTCGGAATGGACCAAGAGCGCGTTCTGCTCCTGGTATTCGGCGCCCCATATCTCGAGCACCGAAAGCGTAGCATCGCCGAGCTGAATCTTTCTTATCTCTATCCTGCCTCCCGCGGGATAGATGATCTCCTTCACCACATTGCAGTTCCCCCCTGCGCCCTGGTCATGGATACTGACAATCGGGTTTTGCTCAGCCAT
>JAOUFP010000161.1 GCA_029858145.1 Nitrospirota bacterium
CGTAGAAACAATCGCACTGAAACTCAAATATGATAATTGTGCGGTTTACATGCTGAATATCGAGAATAATGCTTTTTGTCTGGAGGCATCAAATGTAATCGATGAGAGCAGTCGCAGAGAATGCTTTGTTCCGGGCAACAGGATAGCGGATGAATTGATGCGGTCCCTTTATCCCGTGGTCATCTCTGATGTAATGCCTGACAGCGGGGAGAGAGAGATTTTGAGGGACTACAAAACAGCTCTTGCTGTACCAATCATCAGGGGAAATCAGTGTTTGGGAATTCTGCTCGCCAGAAAATTGACGCCATATGTTTTTTCTGTCGATGAGATTGATACATTTAAAATTCTGTCGCACACAGTCGAATCGATTGTAAGAAACGCGGAATTTTTTCAGTCGACAAAAAAACAACTCCAGAAGCTTACCGTTTTATATGAACTCAGCAGGGCAGTTACGTCGATACTGGATCTTGATGAATTACTGAAGAAGATAGTAATCGAAATATCCAGACTGTTGTCTTCCAGGGGCTGCATTATACGATTGCTCGAAGACGGCAAGCTCAGGATCAAATCATTTTACGGGCTGCCGGACGGGATCGAAAAGGATATGGAGCTCACTCTGGGAGACGGCATTGCCGGCTGGGTAGCAGCCAACGATGAGCCGTTGCTTGTGGAAGACGTGGACAAAATGCCCGAGAATATGAGAGTGCCGGTATTACAGGTCAAATCAGTCATTTGCGTACCGCTGAAAGCAGGCCAGAAAGTCATCGGAACAATCGGGCTTTACGATAAATACGACCTTCACGGCAATGCAATTCCCTTTACAACTGAAGATATGAATACTGTTGAAGGCTTTGCTTCAATGTCTTCGATAGTCATAGAACGTTCTAAGATATACGAAGCCGAAATAAGCAGGCAAAAAAGCTTTGCCGAGGACAGAAAACGGCTGAATGTGCTTTTTGACAGTGTCCAGGGCGGCATCATTACCCTTGACAGGGACTTTACGATAGCGTCGGCAAATAAATACATAGAAGAATGGATAGGCATTACGGTGGCTGAACTTATAGGCCGCAATAGTCTGGATATTTTTCACGATAAAATCGGGATTTGTCCGCATTGCGCGGCAAAGGCGACTTTTGAGACCGGTGAGATTAATTCGATCATGCAATCGAGGGGAGTGAATTACGCCGAGCTTACCGCATATCCTATCAGAGATGAAACCGGGGGGATCATAGAATCCGTTGTTTTCATCATGGATATTACTGAAAGGGTGCTGTATCAGGAAGAGACGCTCGGCCTTTACCGGGAAGTTATTCAGACAAAGGAATATCTTGAGAGCATTATCAGCAATTCGGCAGATGCGATTGTTACATCTGATCTCGATGGATTGGTTACCTCCTGGAATCAGGGCGCTGAAAAAATCTTCGGCTTTAGTGAACACGATGTAATGGGTTCTTTTTTGCCCTTTGTCCCCGACTTTCTTATTGAGAAGGAGCGGGAAAATATCGAGCGGATAAAAAAAGGAGAAGTATTAAGGGATATAGAGACGCTGAGAGGAAAAAAGGACGGGAGTATCATTGAGGTCAGCCTTACCTTGTCTCCTATAAAGGATGCGGCAGGAGACGTCATCGGCATAAGCGGGATATCGAGGGATATTTCGGAGAAGAAGCGGGTGGAAAAGGAACTGATCAGAAAAAATCAGGAGATATCGAGACTTTTCTTTATCAGTTCCGCAATGAGAAGCACTCTGGAACTCGACAGGCTTTTGAGAATGGTCCTTACTGCAGTTACAATGAGTGACGGTATGGGCTTCAACAGGGCAATTCTCTTTCTCATTGACGAATCAAGGAACAGCCTGAAGGGTGTTATGGGGGTCGGCCCCGCAAGTCCTGAAGAAGCGTGGAAGATATGGGATGACATATCCCTGAGAAGTAAAACGCTTGATGAAGTTATGGAGGAGATTTCCACGAGCCCTGTGAGAAGGGATTCTTTTCTTGAGAGTCTCAGCGTCGGTCTGGAAATCCCTCTTGACGAGGATTCCGTGCTGATCCGTGCCATTCATGAGAAAAAACCCTACAATGTATTGGATGCGAGGGCTGAACCTCTTGCAGATGCGATACTTATACAACAGCTCGGCACCGAGGCGTACGCTGTCATTCCGTTGATCTCCAGAGACAGGGTTATAGGTCTCATCTGGGTTGATAATTATTTCAACAGAAAGCCTATTGTTGAAGAAGATATGCAGTTTCTCACCAGTTTCTCCAACCACATAGCTTCTGCGATTGAAAGCGCGAGGTTGTTTGAGCAGGTGACTATGGCAGAACAGCAGCTCGAGAATATTTTTGAATCCATTTCTGACATGGTGTATTTTGTGGATAAGGATTACGAAATTAAAAATATAAACCGCGCGGTGAGTGATAAGACCGGGTTGCCGTTATCGGAAATCATTGGAAAGAAATGCTATCAGGTCTTTCACGGCGCGAACGAACCTTCAAGTCATTGTCCGCATAACAAGACAGTAAATACGAAAAAGGCCTATATCGAGGAACTTGATGAGCCGCATCTCGGCGGCACGTTTCTTACCTCAAGTTCTCCTATTTTCGATTCTTCCGGAGAATTCATCGGCTCGGTCCATGTGGTGAGAGACATCAGCGAATTAAAGGCATTACGCGAAAAACTGGTCATGTCGGAAAAAATGGCGGCGCTCGGAGAGGTTGCCGCAAAAGTTGCGCATGAGATCAGAAATCCCCTGGTTTCCGTCGGGGGATTTGCCAAGCGGCTTGAGAGGAAACTGCACGGGAACCTCAGGGAATATGCGGGCATAATCGTAAGGGAAGTTGCCAGGCTTGAAAGCATTTTAAAGGAAATCCTCGGATTTGTTAAAGAGGTGCGGCTTTCAAAAGAAACCGTCAATCTCAATCTGCATATTGATGACGTTTTGCGGTTAATGGCTTCAGATATCGAGGAAAGGGGCATCGTGCTCGTGCGTGATTATGGTACTGTACCGGATATTTTTGTTGATCCAAACAGGCTCAAAGAGGCTATTGTAAATATTATTTCGAATGCCATTCAATCCATAACAGGCAGCGGTTCGATATATATCAGAACCTACAGGAAAAGAAATGAAGCGGTGCTGGAGATTCGGGATACCGGAAAAGGGATAGCCGAGTCGGACCTTGCTTTTATTTTTAACCCGTTCTTTACAACGAAGTTGACCGGTACGGGGCTTGGTCTGGCGATAACCCACAGAATAATACAGGAGCATAACGGAAGAATTGATGTTGAGAGCGAAGTGGATAAAGGGACAGTTTTTAAAGTATATATTCCTATAAAGGAGGGTGAAAAATGAAAATATTGATCGTAGACGATGACCAGAATATTCTGAGGCTTTACAAGGAAGAACTCGAGGAAGAGGGGTACACTATCGTGACTGCTTCGAATGGCCAGGAGGCAATTGAACGTTTTGAAAGGGAGGATCCCGACCTTGTCACTCTTGACATACTGCTGCCGGATATCGACGGCATCAAGCTGTTGAGGCAGATGAAGGAAAAGAAACCGAGACTGCCGATCATCATGTCCACAGCGTATGATTACAGGGATGATTTCGCTGTCTGGGCATCCGAAGCCTATATTGTAAAGTCTTCGGATCTGACGGAACTGAAGGCAACTATCAAGCAGCTGATGGAAAAGGAATAAGACGCGTGGTGCTGAAATCGCTGCAGCCGGCATACGGCGGGTATACAATCGCCCGGGATGAGAAGGTCATCCTTGTCAAGGGAGCAATCCCCGGCGAAGTAGTGGAAGTGAATGTCGAAGAAAAAAAGAGGGATTACGCGATAGCCAGCGTTGTTAATGTCATCGAACCCTCTGAATACAGAATTGAGCCGAGATGTCCTGTTTTTGGCAGTTGCGGAGGTTGCCAGCTTCAGTTTATATCATATGAAAAACAGCTGATGATGAAAGATGAAATAATCCTGGACTCCCTGAAAAGACTGGCCGGCGTAGAAATGAGTCTCGATCCTGCGCTTTCCGATCTGATGTGGAACTACCGGCACAGGGCGCAATTCAAAGTTTCGCGAAACGGAGAGACTGGATTATTCAGGGAATCTTCAAGGGATGTTGTTGCTTTTCAGAGTTGTCCTCTGATGAACCATGAGATTAATGCACTTCTTCAAAAAATAAAGGAAGCGGATATTGTCCGGAATCTCAGCGAAATACATATGGCGGTAGGTGATTCCGCGCTTGTCTTTTTAAAGGGAAGAGAGATTGACAGGGCTTTGGCTGATAAATACCTCGCAATCGGTTTTTCCGGAGTCATGCTCGATGACGGTACGTGTTCCGGTGCGGCATATACTCATTTTGATCTTAACGGTTTGAGCTATACGGTTGCGCCGAGGACTTTTTTTCAGGCGCACTGGAGTCTTAACCGGAAGGTGGTGGATTTTGTTGTTCAACAGCTTTCACCTTTGGCCGGCAAACGGGTTCTCGATCTGTATGCCGGCGCGGGAAATTTCTCTATCCCTCTGGCTGCGCATGCGGATGAAGTTGTTGCTGTTGAGGAAAATCCGGCTGCTGTCGAAGACGGAGTAAGAAATCTGGGGCTGAACAACCTGAAAAATTGCAGGTTTGTCAGGATGACTGCTGAAAAATACAAGATGAAAAAGAAATTTGATGTGCTCGTTCTTGATCCGCCAAGACCCGGCCTGACCTCTGATGTGGCAAACAAGATTTTGGAAAATCCTGCGGGCACGATTGTGTATATATCCTGCAATCCTGCTACCTTGGCGAGGGATCTTAAGAAGCTGAAAGAAAAATATGAGATAAAAGCGGTGCGTCAGATCGATTTTTTCCCGAATACCTTTCATATTGAAACAGTTAGTCTTCTGCAGATCAGATAAGCTCGGAACTCCCTTTATTCGGGGAGAAATATGCGGGGCTCTTATGGTATCTTATACATATTTGAAACTTCAGACAGAAAAAATGAATGATGTTTTCAGGGAAATAGTTTTATTTCAGGACGAACTTTCGAGGAAAATCCACAAGGCTCTTTTTTCTTTAGATGACGCCTGTTACCGGCAGAGCACCAATAACATCGTCGCTGCGGTTCAGGAAGCTGCTCAGTCCGGATTGTCAAAATTGCACATAATCGCCGGGTGGGAAAATATCCTGAAGATCGCAATCTGGACCTCTGACAGACCGCTGATTCATGAGGTCCTATCGCTTATCAAAAAAACCGGCGTGAAGGAAAATGAGCTGAGGCCTTTCAAAAATGCTGACATAGGCGATATATTCCCGTGGCTTTATTACGGCAACAGATTTGATATTTTAAGGAAAATCTGCAGTGCGGCAAAGACGAAAACTGAATTAATGACAGACAGCCGCAAGGTTCTTGTTTACTGCCATCTTGTTTCTGTTGAAACAGAGAAGATAGTCGCCAGCAGTCTTTGAAGGTGCTGATTTCTGCCCGTGGTGGCAGAGAAAGTGACAAGACAGCTTCGTATCACAGCAAAATATAGGGGTATGTTTTTTAAAGGGAGGTGAAGAGAGATGGCCAAGGCGCGGGTTTTATTGGTTGAAGACGACCCGATTCAGGCAGGTGCAACAAAAGAGATATTGGAGAAAGCCGGTTATGATGTTGTATGCGCTGCGGATGGCATAAGCGCTATCAAAGAGGTAAAAACAAACAAACCCGATATCATTCTCCTTGATGTCATTCTCCCCTCCCTTGACGGGTATGAAGTGTGCAGATGGTTGAAGCTCGAAGAACCGACAAAAGGGATTCCCGTCATCATGCTCACTGTAAAAACGGAACTCTCGGATAAAATTTCCGGACTTCATATCGGCGCAGACGATTATCTTCCAAAACCATACAATGAACTTGAATTAAATGCGCGCATCTATGCTTCTTTAAGGACAAAGGCATTGCAGGACGAACTCAAATCGAAAAACAGACAGCTTGAAGAAGTCCTTGCCAAAGTTGAGTATATGGCCATCACCGATGTTCTTACCGGCCTGTATAACCGGAGGAGATTACATCTTTCTCTTACGAAGGAATTTGAGCGGTCCAAAAGATACGCAACGCCGTTTTCACTGATTTTGATGGACCTGGATCACTTCAAGAACATAAATGATACCTGCGGTCATCTTGCGGGAGATATGGTTTTGCAGGAGGTGGCCAAAATTATCCAGAAAAACATCAGAGACGTTGATACGGCTGCCCGATATGGCGGCGAAGAGTTCATCATATTGCTGCCAAACACGAAAAAGGAAGACGCTGTTCATTCGGCTGAGAGAATGAGATTATCGATAGAAAACCATAAATTCCCGGATACGCAGAACGTTGTGATTACCGTCAGCATCGGAATTGCGGGAGTGCCCGATGAAGATCTCACCACTGAAGACAAAATGATTCAATGTGCTGACATTGCGCTTTATAAAGCCAAACACAATGGCCGAAATCGTACGATGGTTGCCGATGGAAAGTCATTGGTTGAAATCTAGCTCATGAGTGCATTCTACCGGCCTAGTCATTTACTCTCCGAAATTACTGAACATGGTATCCCTATTCCTGACGCCACCATTCAAAATGTATAGAGCAGGGACCATAATTGCTGAAGGCAGGACAAAATGAAAAAAGGCATCTATCTGAAGAACATCCCTTTAAGTGAGGCCATAAACAAATGGTCGGAAAAAATTAAATCCGAGAAAGTCGGTCCGATGGATTCCGAGCGCATTCCGGTTGAGCAATCTCTTGGAAGAATAACGAGCGAAGCG
>JAOUFP010000506.1 GCA_029858145.1 Nitrospirota bacterium
GGAAAATGCCTCGGTAACAGCTTTTCTGAACTCGGGACGCATTATCTCGCTCTTGCTTCTGTAATCACCCTCCAGAAAAACTCTATCCCGGCCCATCCTGTTCGTAAGCAGCCCCTGAGCGAGCGGACTGTATGCGAGAAAAGTTAAGTTGTTTTTTTTATCAAAAGGTATATTGCCCGCAAAAGATTTTCTGTGAATAAGGCTGAGTCTTTCCTGGTCGGACACCAGAGGAACAGTCAGATATTTTTTAAGCTCCAAAATTTTTGCAACGCTGTAATTACAAACGCCGGCCGAACGAATTTTTCCCCGCTCATAAAGATTATTTAGAGCCTTCGCAGTTTCCTCCTGCCCGGAAGAAGAATCCGGCCAATGAATTTGGTAGATATCGATATAACTGCGTTCAAGTCTTTTTAAACTCATATCGCATTCATAGATTATTGAATTAAAGGTGAGATTTTTAAAAACTTTTACGGGAGGATTGTATTCATTCATTTCAAAAAATGGAATCCCTGCCGTATCTCCGTCATATCTGAGTCCGCACTTTGTTGCTATAATTGCATCGCTGTGAGATTTGAGAGCCCTGCCGAGTATTCTTTCACTTTTGCCCATGCCGTAAATGGGAGCGGTATCAAAACACACAATTCCCTGCTCAAGAGATTCATGGATGGATTCAATCGCCTCCCGTTCATCAGATCCGCCCCAATACCAGCCGCCAATCGCCCATCCCCCAAAAACGATGCGGCTTACGGTAATATCTGCATTCTTGAGTTTTATATATCGCATAAAAAAGCCCCGCATCATTCAGATGCAGGGGCTCGGATGCAAGAAGTTTCTGATGGTATAGAAAGCTTACCTCATGCTTTTTTTAAATTCTGCTGCGCGACGGCGAGCATTGCAATAGGCACGCTGTAGGAAGAGCAGGACACGTACTGAAGGCCCGCATCCATTAAAAATTCCGTATTGGTGGGATCAGCGCCATGCTCGCCGCAGAGACCCATTTTCATATCCGGTCTGGTCAATCTGCCCCGCACAGCGCTGATACGAATCAGTTCCTTTACAGGTTCGCCAAGAACCTGAAATGGATTATCGGCGAGAAGGTCGAACTCCGTGTAGGCGGGAAAGAAGGAATTCGCATCATCACGGCTGAGTCCGTTGGTGGTCTGAGTGAGATCATTTGTTCCGAAGCTGAAGAATTCAGCATACCGTGCAATTTCATCTGAGAGCAGAGCGGCCGCGGGCAATTCTATCATGGTTCCAACTTTATAATGGAGCTCAACTCCGTGACTCTGCATCACTTCCTGAGCAACATCACGAATTCCTTTGATATACTTCCCTTCAATTTTCTTTCCATTACGAATGAAGCTCAATTCCATAGGCGTCATTACGATCGGAATCATGATTTCTGGAACTACTTTAATGCCTTCCTTGTCCAACTTCGCAGCAGCTTCAAAGATGCCGCGAACCTGCATTTCATAGATTTCAGGATATGTTATGGCAACGCGACATCCCCTGTGGCCCAGCATGGGATTGAACTCATGAAGCCTGTCAATTTTATCTTCAATTTCTTTTTTATCCGGGTTAACACCCTTCTTTTCCAGATACTTAAAATATTGCTCCATGACGTCGTCATTCTTGGGTAAAAATTCATGAAGCGGCGCGTCAAGAAGACGAATGGTAACAGGATATGGCGCCATGATCTTGAAGAGATCATAAAAATCACCGGCCTGAGTGGGTCTGAGGTCATCCAGAGCTTTCTGCCTTTCGATGGTATCCTTGGCAAGGATCATTTCGCGGAAACGCATTATCCTGTCGTCCTGAAAAAACATATGCTCGGTTCTACAAAGACCAATTCCATAAGCGCCCATGGTCTTTGCCACCTTGGCATCTCTTCCCAGGTCGGCATTTGCACGAACCTGAAAGTCATCCTTGATAAACCGTTTGATCACGGAAATAAAATCAACAAGACCGTTAGAATTTATATCGGGATTGATGAGTCTTGCCTTTCCGAGAGTGATTGTCGGCGGTCTGTACACGGGAACATCAAGAGTTACATAGTCGCCCTCGTTAACCCTGACGCCCGCCAGTTCAAAATATTTA
>JAOUFP010000505.1 GCA_029858145.1 Nitrospirota bacterium
GGGGTCGCAAAGCCCAGTACGGCAACGATGGATACCGCGCCGATGATCCTGCTTCCTATCAGAAGCCCTTCAAGAAGGCCGTCCCTGTGTCCGGCTAAATTGATGCCCATGATGCTTACGGAAAAGAGCTCGTCCTTTCCGGAGAAAAACAGCTTCAGGAGGAGCACGACAGCTGCAATGAATACCGGCTCTGAGAACCGCAGGATAAAGACCCTGAAAGGTATTCTCATCCTGAAGCAGAAGAGGAGGCAGAGCAGGGCCATGAGCAACGGGAAGACAAAACCCTTATAGGTCAGGACCATTGACAGGAGGACCAGGGCGATAAGGAGCTTCACCCGCGCGTCAATCCTCAAAAGCAGGTTGTCTTTTTTAAAGTATTCTGAAAAAATTTCCATTTAAGTATCCTTACAAATACCGGGCGGTGAACCCTAGCCGCATTCCGGCTATTTCGCGGTTTTTTCTTCCTTTCTTTTGACTGCTGGCGCCCTCTCGACCATAAGGATCCTCCATGAATATCCTGCGGCAAATCCTCCGACCGCCCCGGCAAGGAGGAATACAAAGAGGAGCAGATCTCCCTGGTCTGTATTGATGAAGGGTTCTCTTGCCTCTCTGCCGTGTTCCTTTGCATATTTTTCCACCACGGATTCGTCAACGCCCGGCCATTTTTCAGAGGCAGAAGCGGCAGAGATGAGTGAACAGTGAACGGCGAACAGTAAAAAGACCATAACGCGCAGCGCGTAATGCGTAAAGAGTTTTTTTCTCATATCGCCACCTCTTCCGGCTTTACAACACGCATCTTGACCAGGAGGTCAGGCCTCTTCTTGTACAGCAGCACTACCATGCCTGCCGTCATGGCGCCTTCGAGTATTCCCAGGGGCAGCTGCGTAGGCAAGAAGGCGATAAGGATCTTCCAGAAAAGGGGCATGAACGGAGAGCCGCCCCGTATGCCGGACGCAAGTTCCACTGATGTCATCATATATGTTGCCCAGTCGGCAAACAGGCCTGCCATGAAACCGGCAATCCAGAGATTGGCCTTTAAGGCCCTCAATCCCCTGAAGACGAAATAACCCGCAAAAGAACCCATGACACCCATCGATACGATATCCGCCCCCCATGTGCTGATTCCGCCATGGGCAAGGAAGAGAGCCTGGATCAGGAGCGCAACTGATGAAACCAGGACGCTTACCCATGGCCCGAGAAGTATGCCGGACATTCCTGTCCCGCAGGGGTGCGAGCATGTTCCCGCAGTAGGCACTGGGATCGGCATGCAGGAGATGATAAAGACAACCGCGGCCATCAGCCCGACGAGCGGTTTGAACGACAGATCTGAGGCTGAGAGCTTTTTCAGCCTGTGTAACCCAAAGGCAACAAAAGGCGCTGCCACGACGGACCACAATGCCGCCCAGTTAAACGGCAATATCCCTTCAGAGATATGCATCGCATAAGCAGGAGAGACAGTGAACAGTGAACAGTGAACAGCGAACAGCGCAAAAAATGATATCTTGATTACTCGACCCTGTCTGTTCATGATTCCTCCTCTGCCATCTTGAGCAGGGCATTCACTATCGACACGGCAACCGGGGAGCCTCCCTTTCTGCTCAGGTTTGTGATAAACGGAAAGTCCTGGGCAGCGAGCAGGGATTTTGATTCAAGTGCCTTCACGAAGCCTACAGGGACACCTACAACAACAGGTTGAGAGTTGAGGGGCGAGGGTTGAGTGTTAAGAAGCTCAATGGTTTTCAATAATGCTGTAGGGGCATTGCCTATCGCGATGATGCCGATGTTGCTGTTTTCTTTCAATGCAGACTCGATCCCTGATTCCGCGCGTGTCTTCATAGTCTTTCCATCGTGCTTTTCAGGAGATTTTTGAATATTGCAGATGACCTTGCCTCCCCACTTCTCAAGGAGACGCTTGTTGATCCCTGTTTTTACCATTTCCACATCAGTAAGGATATCCTTTCCGGCCTTTATCGCCTCAATGCCTTTGCTGATCGCTTCAGGATGGAAAACAAGGGTCTGCATAAATTCAAAATCAGCGGTGGCATGGATTACCCGCTTGATCACCGGTATCTGGCTGTCAGGGACATCGCTGAAATC
>JAOUFP010000091.1 GCA_029858145.1 Nitrospirota bacterium
GTTTTTTTTGCCTTTCTGATCTCGCTGATCTATTATCTGTTGTTTAAGATCATACAGGGACAAAAGGGTAATATTGTTATTGCCGTAATGATCGCTTTGATGGTAATAATCGCCTCATCGATACACTGGCTGGCCAGGCCGCATATCTTTTCACTCCTACTTTTTATTGTCTGGTATTATATCCTCGATTCGTACCAATATAAGGGGAAAGACTATCTTTATCTTCTGCCGCCGCTGATGCTGCTCTGGGTGAATCTGCACGGAGGTTTTTTCCTTGGCCTCTTTCTGTGCGGGGTCTACTTTCTGTCCAACTTCGCGAACGTTTTTCTCTCGGACGGACTGGAAAGAGGCTTTCATAAAGCAAAGGCAAAATCGCTTTTCATCATTCTGGCAGTTTCTTCTTTCTTTTCGCTGCTCAATCCCAATGGTCTTAAAAATTTATTGCTGCCCTTCGAGTTGCTGTCGAGCAAATTTATCATGGATCATATCGCGGAGTTTCAGTCCCCCAACTTCCATAATGTCGGCCTTGTTGCGTTTGAAGTGCTTCTCCTGTTCACGCTGCTGGTCCTTGCGATATCAAGGAATAAGCTGAACATTACGGAGATTGCATTGATGATGCTGTTTACCAATATGGCGCTCTACTCGGTGAGGAATATCCCGCTGTTTGGCATAGTCATGGCTCCGATACTCGCGAGGCAGAGTGAACAGGCCCTGGCCGGGCAGAAAGGAAAATTTATTGATTTCCTGAGAGAAAGGGATAAGAACATTTCTTCAATCGATATGTCTGCCAGGGGCTATATTTGGCTGGTCGTGCCTGCTGTCATCGTTTTCGGTCTTGTGATGAGCGGTCGCCTGGACTACAGGTTTGATGAGAAAATCAAACCGGTGGCTGCTGTCGAGTTCCTCAAAAAGGAGCATATCAAAGGAAACATGTACAATGAGTACGAATTTGGTGATTATATTATTTACAGCGCGTATCCTCAATACCGGGTGTTCATTGACGGGAGGGCCGACATGTACGGAGTGGAGAGGATGAAGGAATATTACAGGGTGAACCAGCTTAAGCCGGGCTGGGAGAAGATATTGGATAAGCATAATGTAAATTTTATTGTCTTCAATACTGACTCGACTCTTTCACGATTCCTGCTGGAAAAAAATGAATGGAAGCTTATATACTCTGACAAGGTAGCAAATATCTTCGTGAAAGACCTGCCTGAGAATCGCGCGCTGATCGAAAAATACAAAAATGTCATTCCGGCGGTTATAAAGGAAGATGACGATGAGTCATTATGAATTACAACTGTATCATTATTTCGGAAAGCTGCCAGACAGAGATTCCCTTGGATATTGCCGAGTTTAGAACGCATGCGGAGGTAGAAGACGTTCACTGGTGGTTCAGGGCAAGAAGGGAAATTATTCTTGACCAGCTCAGAAAAGTTCTTCCACCCGGTCAGGACAGGCTCATTGCCGAGATCGGCTGTGGAACAGGCGGCAACCTCAAGTTTCTGAATCACCATTACCGGGTCATTGGAGTTGATGTCGCTCCTGAGGCTGTCGCACACGCCCGGACGCGGGTAAACTGCGACATATTTCTCGGTGATTTCCGTGAGGTTTTGGAAAGCAGGTGGCAGCAACTGGATGGCGTGATCCTTGCCGATGTGCTGGAGCATATCGACGATGACCGGAGTTTTTTGCGGGACGTTGCTGAATCACTTAAAAAGGATGCTGTTTTATTAATTACCGTTCCTGCGCATGCATTTATGTGGAGCAGGCATGATATCGTCCTCGGACACAGGCGGCGCTATAGTAAGGCAGGCCTCCGTTCTCTCTGGAAAGAACTTCCTGTAGAGGAGATATTTTTTTCGCCCTTTAACTGTTTTCTTTTTCCGGCAATTTTCCTTTTCAGAATGTTGAAGATGGACGCTGCCGCTTCAGGACAGAGCGATCTGAAAATGCCTTCTTCGACAACGAATCATCTGCTTTATCGGATTTTTTCGGCTGAAAGAGCCTTGCTGAGACGAAGACCTCTTCCGTGGGGGATAAGTTATATGGCGGCATTAAGAAAAAAGGGGGGTGCATAATGAACATTAATGACTCACCTGATCTTTCAATTGTCATCCCTGTCTACAACGAGGCTGAAAACATAACAAACCTGTATGGAGAACTCAGGAAGACTCTGGATGATGCGAAGATAACCTTTGAGATAATATTTGTCGATGACGGCTCCGGAGATAATTCGTTTCAAATAATAAGAAAGTTGTCTGAGACTGACCCGCGGGTGAGGTATGCCAGTTTCAGCAGAAATTTCGGGCATGAGGCCGCCTCGACCTGTGGATTCAGGATGGTACAGGGAAGGGCCGCGGTCCTCATGGATGCAGACATGCAGGACCCCGCGGAATTGATACCAAAGATGATTTCCAAATGGCAGGAAGGATATGAAGTCGTCCACGCGCGCAGACTTTCGAGAGAAGGAGAGAGTTTTATAAAAAAAGCTACCTCATATGCGTTTTACAGGATCATAAATCTCTTCAGTGATATCAAGCTTCCCGTTGACGTCGGCGATTTTCGGCTGGTCGACCGCAAGGTAGTTGATGCTTTTAACCGTTTCAATGAGCACAGCCGGTATGTAAGGGGTCTTTTCAGCTGGGTAGGGTACAGTCAGACTGTTATTGACTACAACCGTCTTCCGAGAAAGCGGGGAAAGACAAAGTATAATTGGCTGAGGCTTATCCTGCTTTCGATGGACGCTCTGTTTGGTTTCAGCCTTGTACCTTTGCGGCTATGCATAATCTTTGGAATAGTTACCATTGTCTTCAGTTTTATCGTTGCTGCTGTAATTGTTATTCAACGCCTGTTCCTTGATCTCGCCATCCCCGGTTATGCCTTGCTGACCACCGGCATGTTCCTGCTCGGGGGGATTCAGCTTACTTTTTTGGGGGTAATCGGGGAATACATTGGAAAAATATACCTGGAAGTGCAGGGAAGGCCGTTATTTATTATCAGGGAGAGCAGCCCTGATCCCCAAGACGTAAAAGGCGCGTGAATCTTTTGTTGTGCAGTGGCGTGTCAGCACAATCAATGATCTTTGTTTTTGGCGCCGCGATTCTCACTCATTGGGTTATTGTTGATTTCGGTCGCCCTCTTTTCCCATACAAGCCAAAGATTTGAAAAAGGAACTTTTCTCGTTAACCAAAGCAGAGATGAACGTTAATAAAATGGGAAGGTATGACGTCCAACATATTGGGGCTAAGAGAATTGCAGCACAACCAACGGCTGAGAGTTGAACAACTTTTTCCCGACGACGGAGGAAGATTCCGGCAAAGAGCGGTCCTGTAACGCCGCATATAAGAAGCCAAAATCTTGCCCAGACGGGCAGCATGCCCCCCTCATAGTGCCATAGGCCTGTAATCTCAACCGCCCGTAAAAGGGCAAAGCTGACTGACAAGTTATCACTATCCCATGAGCCCTGACTTAGGCTGGGAAGAACGCTGGTGAACCAATACCAGCAAGACTTGAAAAACTCTTCCGAGCCGACTCCAAGTATACCGATGCCTATACCGAAAGCAATACTATCGCAGCTCCGCTCCATACACTCCTGCCTTCTCTGAATGCTGTAACAAGAGGCCATACCCCCCACAACTTCACTAAGGTTATTGCCATTGTGCCGGCACCTCTCAGTTTCGGGAAGATCAATGACAAACCAAATAAAGACCACAGAATGGGATCGACTTGACCAAGGCTCAAAGCGCGCTGAGTCCCGGGGAAAAGGCCTACTAAAAGCCCAAAGATGAGTGTCGTTGCAATAGTTGCACGTCCATTAGCCAATTTGGCCAGGCATATTGAGTAAATCCAAAATGCTGCGTACAAAAATAGTGTCCAAAGACGTGCAAAAGTTATAAGAGATACCGGAGGCAATAGTGAGAGAAAGCTGGACAGTACAGGAGGATAGATATAAACAGTTTTTTTTGTGTCATGCGGGCCAGACTCCGAAGAGCCTGCATAAAGTGGCGCATGATTATGAAGTCTCTCTTTCGCCAGGTAATAGGCAATAACATCACGGTCAGCATCCGTCCGGGAAAGCATTTTTGGCAGGCCGTAACATAGCTGTGCGATAAGATGAAATATTGCCACGAACATAATACTGCGGCGTAGCAAAACTCGATCACTGAACATGCGAAAATCTCATAGGGGTAAAAGGATTGTCAGAAAAATATGCAGTCAATGCAGAATCATTTTGGTGCATTATATTCCTCTCCCGCAAATTCTCTCTCCGGGTATAACACAGGTGCAAAGTTTATGTCATACAGACAAAATCTGAATTCGTCGCCGTCCGCAAAGACCACTCCTGACACAATTTGCTCACAAGGAATGGGAGCTTCTAAATTAACTTTGTTTATTTCTACAGGACTTATAAAATATTTTGTTCCATCGGGTATGTGTACACCGTCTGCCATATATGTAATATGATGACGGCCCCACAGCGTATTTCGTTTTATGGTCTGTTTAGGGATTTTATCGTTAATGATATAAACTCTGAATTCGGGCAAATAGTACATAAAATGTCTGGGGCCAAAAAAGACATAATGTCTGGCCAAAATAATTGTATTTTCAGGAGAAAAGCGCTCTCTCACTTCGCGCACAAAGCTATCCAGTCCTTCTTCCTGCGTTTTGAGAAATGCATATGTAAAAGATGAATTTGAATAGGAGAACATGTACGAGTTAAAGATAAGGACGACGCTGATACCTGCTTTGAAAAACCACTTTGGAAGGGTTTTATTCGTAACTACTGTGATAGCAAGCGCGTTCGCGGCCAGAATAATAAAGGCAGGGAGGTATATCAGGCTGTATCCCGGATTGGTTTCAGTAACTGTTACCAGAACGTAAAAAAGGATTGGAGGGGAAGTCCAGAGCACAAAAAAAAGCCCTTTCAGTGAGAGCAGATCATTCTTCTGCTGCTTAAGGCTGCGTGAGCGAAAATAGAAGAGCAGGAAGGCCGCTGCCAGTCCGAGACCGTGCAGGGTAAATAAAACGACCGTTTTTAAAAAGTAGAAGAACGTGCTTGTCTCTGAATTTAGTACCGGTGCTATTACATAGGTGAAATACTCCTGGGAAGCCTGCCGATATTTCATGTATCCGCCGGTGAGAGAGATCATGGGAAGGAACCAGAAGAGAATGCCGGACGCAAGCAGCGCAAAAGCGTACAGACGATATCTGGAAGGAACTTTTACCAGAGACAATATCCATAAGGGGAGAAGAAACATCAGCATGGTCTGCCGAATGCCTGTTGCGAAAGCGAGCAGAAGCGATGCGGCGATAATTGTCTTTTTCTCTCCGGTTAACGTTCGCCAGCAATAATACGCTGTGAGAGTGCTCAGAAAACCTTCAAGAATATAGTTGAGGGCGACTTCGCCATGGAACCACACAATCGGACTGGTCATGGCGAGCAGGGAAGCAGCGAGCGCTGTCTTTTCGTTAAACATCCGCTTCGCAAGCGCATAAACGGCGACAACCAACGCGCCGCTTGCCAGGATGCTCAAAATCACAAAGCTTGTGTTCGCGTCACGCGTTATGGTGTTGAGCAACTTTCCGAGCATGACATAGATGAAGTAACCGGGAGGATGCGGCTGGTGTACTGAGATGTCATAGTGTTCGGTTGCGAGCGCATATTGCACGGAGTCCCAGTGATAGAGAACCCTGCTTCGGAACGGAATACGGCTCAGGATGGTGGCAGCGAAAAGGAACAGAGGAATACCAGTTTCTTTCTTCGTCTGAAGCACTCCCACGTGACTGATCATCCCCATTCCCCGTTCTTGCGTGTATCAATTTGGAAATTAAACAAATTTAATTATACTTGATCTTTCAATGAAAGGCGCAATACATTCTTCAAGGAATGGAGTAAAAAGTGCATAGAAAATGAGAACAGGAATAAACTGGAACCCGATAACCAGACTGAGAAGAAAAGTTAAATGTGATATTATTACAATAAATTTTAATGACAAAGGTGCTTCTTCACATGTTGTTGAATTTATTAATTTTGTTTTGACTCGATAATAAAGAGGTATGAATGTCTTTATACATCTGGTTTGCATATGAACAGAACAAATAAAAATAACAGGTCAAGTGGACTCATAATATTCATTGCTATCCTCGTATGTCTTCCTTTCTTATTAAAACTGCTTTACGCACTGCCGTTAAAGGATTCATTGTTATGGTATTGCGGCGCTTTTTTATCATTCTATATTCCGGGAAACCTTCTGACCAGATATTTTGTTTTCAGAAATAACTCTTTTTTGCCGCGGGTCTTCTATTCCCTTGCACTCGGGACTGTCTTTATGCCGCTGATCTATACAATATTCAGAATACTGCACTTTCCCATTTTGATATTCTATTTTGTCATTGGATTGTCTTTGGTATGGATTGTTCTTTCTGTTAAAGACTTCAAAACAGAAAGTAATTATTATATTTCGGGTAAAGATGGCTTTTCATCCTGTATTTTGATCCTCATTGTATTTCTACTCTTACACCTGAGTTACTTTTCCGATATAATTTTTTTTGAACAGGGATTTAAAATAAGAACCGGTGGATTGACGGAAACCGTTTTCCATCTTGGAATAATCAACAACCTGCAAGACCTGTATCCTCCTCTTTACCCGTATGCGAGCGGCTACAGTTTTTCCTATTACCATTTGAACATGCATCTTGAAATAGAAATGTTCCACAGGCTCTTTTCCGTCGATACAGTGAAACTGACATTTTTTTATTTTCCTTCCCTGTATTTCACTCTCTTAGTCTTTTTGCCATATTTCTTTGTTCTTGAAATTGGGGCAACAAGACTTATAGGAGTTTTGACCGGCATGTTTCTTTTTGGTTCTGATCTGTCTTTCATCATGGGTTTGTTCGGCAAGTTGCCACCGGATTATTCATGGGTGGGTATGTATAGTGCCGGAATAATGAGCATCATGACCTTAAACGGTATTCTTCCTGCGCTCATTGTCATGTTCTTGTTTATATTGTTCCTGTTCCGGTTTGATGATTCCGGAAAGGGAGTTTTTCTCATCATATTGTGTATTCTCGGATATTCTGCATACGGCTTCAAAAGCTCCATGGGGTTTCATCTGGCGGGCGCTTTGTTTTTATCAGGTCTTGCAACAGTCGGTATCGCAAAGGATAAAAAGAAAGGTCTCATGCTGTGTGGCGCTTCAATAATAACGATAGTAATAATGATTTTTGATTTGTTAGTTTTCAGAGGCGGCACTGGAGGTGTTGGGCAAAAAGCCAGCATCGATTTGTTTCATTCTTTTGAACGCTCATTAGCAAGCATTGGTACTGTAAAATTGCCCTTGCTTTATTATCCTGTAGTTTTTATTGGCTATGCTCTGGCAACATTCGGCGCGAGAGCATTTGGGTTTGTATTGATAAAGGATGTTTTCAGGGAAAGATACTTTAACCTGGTAGTTTTCTTTCTGGTGGTATTTGCCGTCTCAGGTTTTTTCTTTTCTGAAGTAATATCGGTTGGCAGCCCCGGTGATCAAATAAATAACGCTATGTGGTTTTCAGCGCAATCGTTATTTGGAGCATGGCTGTTAGTCTCTTATTTCCTGATGGAGAAGAGACGCTATCAGAAAGGATTCATAACTTATATTATTATAATCATGCTTTTCAGTCTGCCCTCAACAGTTCAATTTCTGTCTTTGCGTCATAATTCCAGTTACTGGCATTTAAATTCTGATGCGCAGGAAGTTGTAAGCTTTCTAAAAAAAATACCGCCGGAGTCGAAAGTTTTGCATCCTTTAAATAAAGTGCCATCACTTGCGTCAGATTTTGCGGGCAGGACATCAATAATTAATACATCTAAACCCTTTGCTCTTTCAGCGATTGGAGAAAAGAATTGTCTGAGCCGAATTAGTGATGTAAAGTCATTTTTCTCCAAAGGTAATTCTACTGGCCGGTCGCTTATATTAAAGAAGTACAAAGTAGACTATGTATATGCACCAATAGAGTACATGCCAATGCTTGACAAAGAAGCCTGTTTATCCGAGGTTTTAAAAAACAATGATTACGTTGTATATGGAGTCCGGAGAGAATGTTTTTAATGCGCAGAGACGGCGTTCAAATCTGTCCACTTCCCATTATTCTTTTCGGTGCTTTCTAAAAACCATAAAATCCGCATACGGTTTCAATGATAGTTCTTGCTTCACGCAATTCAAAGTAAAGCGGCAGTCGAATAATTTGATCGCTGATCTTTTCAGTTATGCTCAAACTCCCTCCGCATCTGCCGTACCGCATCCCTGCCGGGGAAGAATGCAGCGGGACGTAGTGGAAGACTGCCAGGATGCCCTTTTCCCTGAGATATTCCAGAAGCCGCGTCCGGACAGCCAGGTCCTCCACCAGAAGGTAATACATGTGGGCGTTATGATGGCAGTGGGCGGGTATCACCGGACGACGAATCTTCCCGGAGGACTCGAGAGCCGCGAAACCCTCATGGTATTCCTCCCAGATTTCCAGTCTCCTCCGGGTTATTGCCTGTGCCTCCTCCATTTGGGCGGAGAGGAATGCCGCGATTAACTCTCCGGGGAGGAAGGATGAGCCGATATCCACCCA
>JAOUFP010000092.1 GCA_029858145.1 Nitrospirota bacterium
CAGAAGCCCCTCTCTTTCGCGACCTTCTCGAAATAGGGGTTCACCTCAAGCAGTTTCGTGCCTTCCATGACATTTCTGACAAAAGACACAGCAAAGAGGGGCTCCA
Source organism: Nitrospirota bacterium (assembly GCA_029858145.1). Taxonomy (GTDB): domain Bacteria; phylum Nitrospirota; class Thermodesulfovibrionia; order Thermodesulfovibrionales; family UBA6898; genus JAOUFP01. The sequence goes on from JAOUFP010000092.1 coordinate 107, forward strand.
CGCCCGATGAGCATCCCGCGATGATCGAGAGCGTGCCTGTAGGTGCGATTGTTGTTACGGTAGCGTTCCTCTGGCTCATTTTGCCGTCGTAGATGCTCTCCGCGTAATTGGGGAATACGCCTCTTTCCCCGGCAAGCGCAGCGGAGGCGTTCTTGGCTTCCTCCTGGATGAAGCCCATCACCTCTTCGGCAAGCTGGAGCGCCTTTTCAGAATTGTACGGTATGCCCATCTGGATGAGCATGTCGGCCCACCCCATCACGCCGAGGCCTATCTTTCTGTTGGACCTTGTGGTGTCCGCTATCTTCTGTATCGGGTATTTGTTCACATCGATGACATTGTCAAGGAAATGGACCGCCTTCCAGACGATCTTTTTCATCTTCGTGTAGTCAACTTCATTGTCTTTGACCATCCTGGCAAGGTTGACTGACCCGAGATTGCAGGATTCATAAGGAAGGAGCGGCTGCTCTCCGCAGGGGTTCGTCGATTCAATCACCCCTATCTTCGGTGTCGGGTTTGTATTGTTTATCCTGTCTATGAATACAATGCCGGGTTCGCCGTTCTTCCACGCATGGTTGACGATGAGGTCGAAGACTTCCCGGGCGTTGAGGCTCCTGACGACTTTCTTGGTCCTGGGGTTAATGAGGTCGTAGGCACCGTTTTCCTTTACCGCCTGCATGAAACGGTCGGTGATCGCCACCGAGATATTGAAGTTGTTGAAGCGGGAATTGTGGTCCTTGGCGGTAATGAAATTGAGGATATCGGGATGGTCGACGCGCAGGATGCCCATATTTGCTCCGCGTCTCGTGCCGCCCTGTTTTACCGCTTCTGTCGCCGTGTCGAAGACAGTCATGAATGAAACAGGGCCCGAGGAGACCCCTTTTGTTGATCCGACGATGTCTCCTCCCGGCCTGAGGTTCGAGAAGCTGAAGCCTGTGCCGCCGCCTGATTTGTGGATGATCGCGGTATGCTTTACCGCCTCGAAGATCGATTCCATCGAGTCCTCGACAGGGAGGACAAAGCAGGCTGAAAGCTGTCCGAGCCGTCTGCCGGCATTCATGAGGGTAGGACTGTTGGGGAGGAAATCAAGGGAAGTGATCATCGTGTAGAAATCTTCCTCGGTCAGCATGACCTCTGCCTCAGACTTCCCGTACATAAGGTCCGCAGCTGCTACGGTCTTCGCGACCCTTCTGAAAAGATCTTCCGGTGTTTCGAGAGGTCTGCCGTCCTCATCTTTTTGCAGATACCTCTTTTCAAGAACCTTTAATGAATTCGGTGTGAGTCCGATTGATGAAACAACGCCCTTCATAAGCATGCCCTCCCGGTAAAGATTTTTTCTTTTTTATTTTTTTTTCTGAACTCTGCCAGAGATTTAGTGTCAGGAATACCCGCTATCATTGCTATCCCCCTTGGAATGAACAGAGTTCCCCAAAACCCTGTTTTTCTAATATCTACAAATTGTATGCTGAAGAGATTAAAACACAACATATTGTATATGTCAAGCCCAAAAAAGACATTTTATTAAGATGTTGATTCTTAAATATTTTTTCTGTGGATAGCTTGTTTATCATTTGTTAATAAGGCAAAGCAACGGAAAAAGCATTCCGGGTTAGAGGGGGCGTGAATAAAAATTGCCGCAAAAGTGCCCGGTCGCCCGGGACTTTTTCTCTTCCTGCTATTGAAGGGAGAGCGGGGATTGTGATAGCATCCCGTTAAGATGAACAGGCCCGGGACTTTTTTCGACCTCGCTACAGCTGTATTCTTCTTCTTTTTTCTTTTAAAGCTTGTTTCTATCGGTGTAAGGGAACTCGGGAGGGAGAGACACGAACGGTTTAAGGAGAGGCCTGCGACATGGCTGCAGTATTCCCAGCTGCCTCTTATCGTTATTATGATTCTGCTGGTCTGCGCGGGGATATGGACCGATTATTTCAGGGGCGATGTCCCGGCAGCTACAGGCTTTCTCCTGAGGGCCGCCGGCATGCTGCTAATCGCCGCGGGGTTCAGCCTCGCCGTATGGGCCGTACGGACCATCGGCAGGGATATGCAGTCGGACATAGCGGTGAATAAAGGCCACGTCCTCAGAACAGAAGGCGCATATTCGGTGGTGAGACATCCGATGTACCTCTCACTCATCCTGCTCGGCCTGGGTGCCGGGCTCTCGACCCTGAATCTTCTGCTGACGGGATTTGCTTTGTTGGTGCTTGCTCCTGTACAATTTCTCAGGGCGAGGAAGGAAGAGCATCTTTTTGTGAAGCATTTCGGCAAGGCATACACCGGGTATCAAAAAAAGACACCGATGATTGTGCCCTGCCTGTTCCGATAATATAAATGCATGGGGAGGGCTTTCCTGAGCATGAAGACCGCAGCTGTTTTTTTTCTTGTCGCAGCGATACTCCTTACGGTCTCCTATTTTTTTCTTCAGGAAGTCATGGTCGGAAGACCGGCTGTCTGCAAATTCTGCCATTTCATTGCCCCCTATTACAATAAATGGGAACGTTCGACTCACAAGATGGTCCCGTGTCTTAAATGCCACGAGTACGGTCTCCTGAACGCGCTTTCCGGACAGCTCAAGTTTATGACCGGCACCCACAATCCAAGACCTTTAACGAATGTGCCCGACGGGAACTGCCTGCAGCCGGGCTGCCATGAGAGACGGCTGGTTGAATCGAAGGTGATTTTTGCGAAGTGGGATATTGTTTTTGATCATAAGCCCCATTTTATGCAGGACATCGGGGGAATGAAGCTGCATTGCAGGAGCTGCCATTCGGATATCGTCCAGGGAGAGCATATGAAGGTGTCCGTGAATGTCTGTTTTCTCTGCCACCTTGCCGGACGGGATGAGGGAAAGCAGCAGGAGAAATGCACGGTATGCCACAGCAAGCCAAGGTTGTTTGTGAATTACCGCGGAAAGCTTCTGAATCATGTCAGGTGCGCCGCCGGGCTTACCTGTGAGAGGTGCCATGCATCGGTAATCGCCGGGAAAGGGACGGTGCCGAAAGAAAAATGCTTCTTCTGCCATATTAACAGGACCGAGAAGTACAATGATGCCGCATTCGTGCACCGCCAGCATGTCACCGTTAAGCAGCTAGACTGCTTTTTCTGTCATCAGTTCGTGCAGCATGGCAACATAAAGATGGCGGTCGATGTCAATACGCTGATGCAATAAGGACAAGCCTTTAACAGCTCAGTCAAAGAGGCCGGTGAGCGCGTTGGCCTTTTCCTCTATGGTTCTCGCCGCATTTTCGTGCTCTTCCCTGAGCCGGTGCAATTCATCAGCGATATTCAGCGAGGCGAGGATTGCCGCCTTCAACGGTGCTATAGTCGGTGAGGAACTGTGGATTTCCTTGAGTTTCTGGTCTACAAAGGCAGCCAGCTTTTTCATGTACTCCTCAGGCGCCTCACCTTTAATCGTATATTTCTGTCCGAGTATGTCTACTTCAATGCTGCCCATATTCTTCTTAGAGTTCAATGGTTTCCAGTTCGGTCAGAAGGTCTTCGACCTGGGTTTTTATGGAGACTTTCTCTGCCGTCAAAGACTCGATCACCTGGTTTTTATCATTCAGAAGCCCTTCGAGTTCGCGTATCTTTCTTTCGAGCGCGCTTTTTTCTTCCTTTAAGGCCTTTACTCTTTCAACAACGGTGGCTATTTTTTCTTCAAGATTCTTGAGACGTTCCAATGGTGCAGCCTCCTTTTTTTTGTCATGCGATGTGTATTCCGGCATTACTGGGTTCCCTTCGACAGGATTATTATCAAAAAGAGTTTTTTCAGGCATCATTTTCATTAACCTTACCAGATATAAACCGGCGATGTCCAGATCACTAAAGCTCCCCGAGTATAATATCCACAACAGCTCCTTCTGTGTCAACAGAAGAGAGTTTCTTGTACTGAAAATAGCTGGTGATCACCTTTTTGACATAATTTCTCGTTTCGGCATAGGGGATATCTTCGATGAATTCGTCTACAGCTTTGTACTCGCCCCGGGCCTGCCACGATCTGACCGCCAGTTCACCTGCGTTATACGCGGCGAGGACATGGGGGAGGGAATGAAACTCGTTGAAGAGGGACCTCAGGTAAAAGCTGCCGAGATGTATATTGTTCCTGACGACGGTTAACTGTGACGGCCTGTTTATGCCGAGCTTCAGGTTCCGGTCAAGCCGGTAGGCTGTCTGGGGCATGAGCTGCATGAGTCCGTAGGCTCCCGCGACGGATTTGGCGTTTGCGTCGAAACGGCTTTCCTCCCTCATGACCGAAAGCGCCACCAGCGGATCGATGTTATATCTTTTCGCTGCCGGCTCCACAGTGTCCCAGTAGGCGAGGGGATACCAGAAAGCATGCATCCTTTCAGAGTAGGGCATTCTGACTGCAAGGGCGATGGCGCGCCTGAATTCGCCGAGTTCCTGGAATTTGGAAATAAGATAAATTAGTTCTGAAGGGGTGTCGATTTTTTTTGAGGCGAACGTTAGTTCCAGGATCGCCTCTTTCTCCATGCCGAGCGATATCATCGCATCGATGCGCTTGGAGCTTCCCGGATTGTCAAGCGGGATATCAGGGACCGAAGGCTTCAGGGAAGCAGGCCTGGTGAGCGGTTTTTTGTTCATCGCGTGGCTCATGACATTGTAGAAATTATTGTCCGCCTGGAGGAGTTTGCTGTAAAGCTCCGCGGCGTTCCTGCCGTCAGCTTCAAGACTCCTTGCCTGCCAGTAAAGGTATTTCAGTTCATCGTATTTTTCGTACAGCTGCGAAAAAGTCATTGCGGATTTCGCATAATCACCTGAAAGGTATTGCGTCCAGCCGATGCCCCACAGGGCTTCTTCGGCATCGGAAGGATAATTCCTGAGCACCTCACTGTATGTCGTCAGCGCGCCTTCAAAGTCTTTCTCCCTTCTCTTGTCAGCGGCCACGGCAGTGAGCAGGTATCCGGCACTTTTGTCATGACGGGCAATCAGAGAAGCGAGTGCCTCGTCGAACCCCTTCCGGTCGCCTGCCCTGTAGAGCGACCTGGCCCTGTAATAGAGATCATCTATCCTGCCATAGAGTTCAGCCGCCTCCGGGTATTTTTTTTGCCTGAAGAGGCTGTAGCCGAGTTTGTTAAGTAGCTCTGAACGGGCGTCCCCGCTGTCTTTTTGCAGGGCCTGACGCAGATCCCTTTCTGCATCCGCAAAGTCGTACCTCTTGAAGAGGTTGGAGGCCCTTTCGAGGATATCCTTTGCGGAAATGTCCCCTGTATTCAACTCCGCGAGCGCGGCACGGGAAAATTCACCAGCCTCGGTATATATCTGTTTAAAGACCTTGGCCGCCTTCGCGGCATCCCCTGTTTCCCCGAGCATCTTCGCGTAAAGGAAGAGCGCCTCTTCATCGCCCTGGTAGTCTTTTATGTATGCCTCGAACAGTGACAACACATCACTTTTATTGCTCTCTTTTGCCTCCCGGATCTCTGCCATCCGCGCTTTTTTCTTCAGCGGCGTCGCAGGGAATCTGCCCAGAAGGGACCGGAGGGTCTCGAGAGATTTTTCATGTTCTCCAAGGCCATGGTATGCCTCGGCGAGATAATACAGGGTATAGTCTTCAAGCAGCGAGAACTCACCCTGGGCAAGGGAAAGGTTGCTGACTGCCTGGCTGTATCGTGCGGCTTCCAGGTCTTCCCTTCCCTGTCTGAAATATCCTTTGCCGTCGGTATCGCCGTTGCCCGCATTGATGAGGAGCAAAAAAAACGAGATGCATGTGAAAAAGGCGGTCTTGAGACGGAAGGATCGGCTGCTGAATATCTTGCAAGGCTTCATGTGTTCTTTCCCCTCTTCTATAATAGACAATATCGCGTCTTACATCAATATCTCATCGTCCGCGGCATCGGTGCATTAGAATAATTTATTTGCGCTGTGCTATATTCTGATATGATTGCTGACCTCAGAATCCACGGAAGTCTTGGTCCTGTGGATTTCTTCGCCTTTGTCTCTGGTGCGGGGACCTATAATACCTATTTCTATGAGGAAGAGCCGGGCCGCATCAGGTTTTTTGCGCGCGGGAACGAATTCTCGATCACTGAAGACATTCTCTCCTACAGGGGCACGGGCGGAAGCTTCTGCGAGTATATGTTTGGTGTGGAGAAGCCTTACAAGGATATGGTAAAAGAAGAGGTCCTGAACAGGCTGATTATGTTCGGCGCTTTTCTGGACAATAAGGAACAGGTGGTGTTTACAAACGACACCGAAGGGACTGAAACCTTTTCCCGTCTTTTTCTTCAGGGGCATGCCGTTGCGAACTATTACTTTCTCGTTGCCTCCGAATACCAGGGAGATTACAAAAAACGGCAAAGGCACGTGCTTAAGTCGGTAGGAAAGTTTCTGAAGAGGACCGATCTTTTATCGGGAAACAGGGATACCCAGCTGCTCATGAGTTTCTCCCGGGAACTGAATGAGAAAAAGTCCGTGCTGTTCATATTCAAACTGGTGCACAGGGGAAACAAGGAATATTATGATGCCTTCAGTCGTTTTTATGCCAGAAACAGGGAGTTGTCACCCGGGGAAGAGCTTTTTCTGGAAGAGATCGTTAAACGAAACGGCATTGACCGCTATCAGCAGGAGAGGATGAAGATCGATGTGATGTACCGGCATGCTGAAAACAAGCTGGTTGTCGATGAGTACCGTGACGTCCTTGTCCGCGGTGTTGCAAAGGATACGCTCCATGCCTCCGAACGCGCGCGCATGAACAGGCTCAGGACGCTCAGCATACGGAATAACATTCCGGTGATCCTTTTCGACAAGCTTGACGAACTGCTTCTGAAAGACCGGCAGCTCCTTGAAGTGGAGGAGGCCGAATATCTCAAGGAATCCCGCGCTATTCTGGAGAACCTGTTCTTCAGGGATCCGTCCCTGAAGCAGCATATCATAAAGGAAGATATCGTCAGGCTTGTAAAGGCAAAGCATATGGCCTATTCCCGGAACGACAGGGGATTCGAGCAGGTTCTGCTCGATATCGGGAAGGCCTGTGACGAACTTTCCAGGGAGACGGATGATTTCTCCGTGTTTGAGGAGTTCAGTTCAATAGTGACCTACTTTGACAGGTATGATAATTTCCAGGCGCTGCTCAGCCAGCTCTCGTTCATGAAAAACATTGAATTTACAGAGGATTCCCTCCGAAGCCTCGTGGGAAATAAAAAAGCCTTTGATGATCTGGACAGCAGCCTTTTCAGGACTCTTTTTGCCAAAGACCTGCTGGAGAACAAGTATATAACGGGCTATGGTAAGCGCAAGCTGGAACTGATTCTGAGGGGAATTGAGAACATTCAGAAGGGAGAAGCCTCTTATAAAGATGTCATCACAGAACTGAAGGCGCTTGCGGATGAGGAAAAGCTTTACAGTGAAATCCGTGCTGCCTTGAAGGAGAAGATGAGGAGCTTTTTCCCGGGTCTTGAGCTGAAGACGGTCAGAAACCAGATCAGGGAAGATATCGCCAGAGAGCTTTCCGAAAAGGGGATAGCGGATAAAGTTCCCCCGAAACTGTTTGAGAAGGTATTCATCGATCTCAGGAAGGAATCGGTATTCCTGAACCAGATCCTGCCCGAAGTCATTCATACGGGAAACTCTGCGCTCAGGGAGGATTTTCTTGACAACAGCGGACTTGACCGCTTCTATCTCGAGTCGCTGGAGCGGGAATACTTCGAGGAGAAAAATCTCGATATCTGCATGCTTGATTCACTGCGGGAGAATAAGGCGCTTTCTGATGCTGGAGGCGGCGAGCGGATTTGAACCGCTGAATAAAGGTTTTGCAGACCTCCCCCTTAGCCACTTGGGTACGCCGCCGATAGAGACTTAATTAGTAATCAGTGAAGTGTGAAAAGTGAAAAGGTTCTGTTTTTTGTCTTTAATTTTTTACTGCTCACTAAAGACTATTCACTATTCACCATTTTTTATGGAGCGGGAAACGGGATTCGAACCCGCGACCCCAACCTTGGCAAGGTTGTGCTCTACCACTGAGCTATTCCCGCATTCTCAATAAAAAGCTGAGAGTTACAGTTTTTCACGGAGTAACTCTTAACTTATCGTTGAACAATAAGCTATAATTACACGCTTATTAAGATATAAATACTAATGGAAAAAGGAAATGTTTGTCAATATGATTTACCCGGAAAAAGATGAATTCAGGCGCTTGGCGGCAAAAGGAAATCTCATCCCGGTGTATAAGGAGATTCTCGCGGATACCTATACGCCTGTCACTGCGTTTCTGAAACTGGGAGGCACACCGTCTTTTCTCCTTGAGAGCGTCGAAGGCGGCAAGAAATGGGCGAGGTATTCATTTCTCGGTTCGAGGCCCGCAAAGATTATAAAGGGGAGAGGCAAGACCGTGGAAATCATAGAAGGTGCCCGGTCATCACGGGCCTTCGAGGCGGAAAACCCGGTCGAATGGATCAAGAAGGAGATATCGGGCTACAGACCTGTCGAGGTGAAAG
>JAOUFP010000093.1 GCA_029858145.1 Nitrospirota bacterium
ATATCAGTCTATGAAAAATGATATCATGACCGCCTTCGAGAGGGGGGAATTCGCTGATATCATACGGAAGATGGATAAACACTTCGGCATGCACAATTATTCTCTTATGCACCTGTTCAGGGATGAACAGCGGAAAATACTGAATCTCGTGATCAGTGAGACGATGGATGCCTTCGAGACGGCGTACCGGCGCTTATATGAAAACAACAGAATTCTTATGGGATTTTTGCACGAAACAGGCATGCCGGTGCCGGCATCTTTCATGACCGCCGCAGAATTTGTTTTTAACCTCGATATGATGAGAGAGTTTGAAAGAAAGGATGCCAGCCTTATTAGGATCAGGCAGTTGCTCAGTAATATATCGAGATGGAGCATACCTCTTGAAACGGTAGAACTCGAGTTTCTGATACGGAAGCAACTGGAGCGACTTATGGAAACATTCTCATCAAAACCTTCTGAATATAAGATACTGCTGAGGATACAGTCCCTTCTGGAGATTATCCGGCTTCTGCCTATGGAAGTGAATTTCTGGCATTCTCAGAATATTTACTACAGAATGGCCCAATGTGCCTATCGGGAAATTCTGGTAAAATCTATGGTCGGCGACGAAGAAAGTACGAAATGGGTCGAGGCGTTCAACAGGGTTGGCGAGATGCTGTTTTTCAATTTATCAGCGGTCTTGCAGGTGAATCAACAGCGGGGCAGACGTGACTGAAGAGAAATATCTGGTACCAAGAATACCAGTTTCGGCATACAGGCTCCAGTTCAACCATGATTTTACGTTCAGTGACGCAGCGAAAGTGCTCCCGTATTTGGCTAAACTCGGGATAACCGATATATATTCGTCACCCTATTTTAAGGCCGAGAAGGGAAGCCTGCATGGGTATGATATTGTCGCTCCGGACACGTTAAATCCTGAAATCGGCACAGAGGAAGAGTATAATTCCATGATTACGGAACTCCGTGCCCATGATATGGGGCAGATACTCGATTTTGTTCCGAACCATATGTGCATCACCAGCAGAGAGAATGTCTGGTGGATGGATCTGCTGGAAAACGGCCAGAGTTCTGTCTACAATGATTTCTTTGATATTGATTGGAACCCTGTAAAGAAGGAGCTGAAAAACAAAGTATTGCTTCCTGTTCTCGGAGATCAGTACGGAAAGGTCCTGGATAACGGTGAGCTCAGACTGATTTTTGAAGAGGGCTGTTTTTTCCTTTATTACTATGAGCATAAATTTCCGATAATACCGAAAACCTATAATAATATTCTGCAACACCGAATCGACGAGTTCAGCCGCACAGTTCATCCTGAAGATCCTCATTATGCTGAGCTTCTGAGCATCATCACTGCACTGAACAATCTGCCTTCTTATACGGAAAAAGATAGTGAAAAAATAGCTGAAAGGCATCGCGAGAAGGAGATTATCAAGAAGAGATTGAGCAGACTTTATCACCAAAGCGCGTTAATAAGGAGTTTTCTGGATGAGAATATCCGGATATTCAACGGAGTAAAGGGCGATGAGAGAAGCTTTGATCTTCTTGACCAGCTTCTCAGTATGCAGATTTACAGGCTGTCTCACTGGAGGGTGGCTACAGAGGAAATCAATTACAGAAGATTCTTTGATATCAACAGCCTTGGCGCCATCAGAATGGAAAATGAAAACGTATTCAATACGACTCATGCACTGGTTATGAAATTAGTCAGGGAAGGAAAGGTGACCGGCCTCCGGCTGGACCACCCTGACGGTTTGTATGACCCCTCGGAGTATTTCAAGCGGCTTCAGAAGAGCTGCTTCCTCCAGCTGAGATTATCCTACGCAGAGAAATTGAATGAGGAAATCCCCTTGTCCGGAGAACTTTCCGACTTCGAGGCTGATAGCCTGAGGAGGTACGATGAGATCATTGCCTCGGGCAAGCAGGACAAATTCTTCTACATTATCGGTGAAAAGATACTGATAAAAGGTGAACGCATGCCTGAAGAATGGCCCATCTTCAGCACGACCGGGTATGTATTCCTGAATTCTCTCAATGGTATTTTCGTTGAAACGCGGAACGCAAAAGCCTTTGACGACATTTACCATAAATTCATTAAAGAGAAGGCTAATTTTCAGGAAATTGTCTATGAAAAAAAGAAGCTGATCATGAAGGTTTCCATGTCCAGTGAGATAAATACCCTCGGACATTACCTGAATGTCCTTTCGGAAAAAGACAGGCATACGAGGGACTTCACCCTTAACAGTCTGACGGCAGCAATTATTGAGGTTATCGCATACTTTCCTGTTTACAGGACTTATATCAATTCATATGAAGTAAATGACAGGGACAGGCAGTACATCGAATTTGTCATACAAAAGGCAAAGAGAAAAAATCCCGCTCTGAGCAGTTCAATATTCGATTTCCTGAAAGATGTGCTTCTGCTTCAGTTTCCTGATAAGTTCGGGGAAGGAGAAAAGAAGGAATGGCTGGATTTCGTGATGAGATTCCAGCAGTTGACAGGGCCTGTTATGGCAAAAGGGCTTGAAGATACCGCTTTCTATATTTATAACCGGCTTGTTTCTCTCAACGAGGTTGGAGGCATGCCGGAGAGATTCGGCACCCCATTGGAAACGTTTCACGGACAGAATATCGAGAGGAACAAATACTGGCCCCATGCGTTGATCACCTCCTCGACCCACGACACAAAACGTGGCGAGGAGGTAAGGGCGCGGATAAATGTCCTTTCGGAAATGCCGAAAGAGTGGGGGAAAAAACTTATTCTCTGGCGGCGCATCAACAAAAAGAAACGACTGCTGGTTGACGGCCAGTTTGTGCCTGATCTGAATGAAGAATATTTTCTTTATCAAACGCTAATCGGCGCCTGGCCTTCAGGCGGCACCGACGAGGCCGGACATGAGAGCTTCAAAAACAGAATAAAGGACTACATGATCAAGGCGATACGGGAGGCGAAGCAAAACACGAGCTGGATAAATGTGAACTCCACCTATGAAGAGGCGATGATGATTTATATCAACTCATTGCTGGATAGTGCGCCGAACAACCAGTTTCTCAGGGATTTCCAGGCGTTTCAGAAAGGCATCGCTTATTATGGTTTCTTCAATTCACTTTCGCAGACTGTCCTTAAGATAACCTCTCCGGGCATACCTGATTTTTATCAGGGGACGGAGTTATGGGAATTGAGCCTTGTCGACCCTGACAACCGCCGTCCTGTGGATTATGCGAGCAGGATGGAGATGCTTGAAGAGCTGATCAGAAAAGAAAGCGGAGAAGGTCAGCTCGAACTTGTGCGGAGCCTTCTCGCGGAGAAAGAAAATGGCTCGATCAAGCTTTATGTTATTTACAAGGCGCTTAACTTCAGGAGAGAGCACAAGGATCTTTTCACGAATGGTGAATATGTGCCCCTTGAATGTCATGACGCAAGATGTGACACTATTTGCGCCTTCCTCCGGAGAAACGGACACCGGGATGTTATCGTAGTCGTCCCGAGATTATTAAGGAAAGTGCTCGCAGGCGAAGACGAACTCCCTTTGGGCCGGAACGCATGGGGCGATTCAGCCATCATAGTTCCCAGTTCTGATATCGGCGTCAGGTATCGCAATATCTTTACCGGTGAGATTGCCGCTATCGATAAATGTGAGGAAGCGAATTCTCTGCGGCTGGCTGATATTTTTGCGAATTTTCCTGTAGCTGTCCTGGAAATGCTGTAGCGGGAGAAAAGGCCTGAGGGGATTTGCATCCGCAGCCGCTATCATGTAAAATTTTATTCGAAGATTTATCCTTTAAAGGCTTTCGTATTAATCTCTTTCATATTTATTTACAGGGAGGTAAAATGGCGCATCCAAAGGTTCTTGCATTTGTGCTCGCGGGCGGAAAAGGCGAAAGACTCTTCCCCCTCACTTACTTCAGGTCAAAGCCTTCGGTCCCTTTCGGCGGACAATACCGGATCGTTGATTTTGTTCTGAGCAATCTCGTTAATTCGCATATCTATTCGATTTATCTTCTGGTGCAATACAAATCTCAGTCACTTATCGAGCACATTAGAAAAAACTGGGTGCTTTCTTCGGTAATCAAGGATCACTTTGTCGCATTGGTCCCTCCCCAGATGCGGATGGGGCCTGAATGGTTCCAGGGCACCGCGGATGCTATTTTTCAGAATATCAATCTCATAAGAGAACAGAATCCCGAACTGGTAATTGTATTCGGGGCCGATCATATCTACAGGATGGATCTTCGGCAGATGATCGACTTCCATCTTCAAAAGAATGCGGTTGTGACTGTTGCGGCAAGGCCAGTCCCCATTGAACAGTCATCGGCTTTCGGCGTAATAATTACTGACAGCGAAAAAAGAATCACGGGCTTCCAGGAAAAACCGAAAAAGCCGACCCCTATGCCGGATGACCCGAATCGCGCATATGCATCCATGGGGAATTATATTTTTAACAAGGATGCTCTTCTGGAAGCGCTGGCAAAGGCACAGCGCAGAAAACAGCATGATTTTGGCGCGCATGTCATTCCGAGTCTCGTCGAAGGAGGAAAGGTATTTGCCTATGACTTTGCCACGAATGTCATACCGGGCACGAACGCCTTCGAAGAAGAAGGCTATTGGCGTGATGTGGGCACCATTCCGGCTTTTTATGACGCGCATATGGATATGCTGGGAGAAACTCCTAGATTTGAACTCGATAATGCATTATGGCCGATTCATCGGGCAGTCTCCGGCGGCCCTGCCGCGAAAATTCTGCGGGGAGATATCAGAAACAGCATTATCGGCGAGGGGACGGTCATTCATAAGGCAAAAATACGCAATTCCGTTGTACGCAGCGGAGTGGTCATAGAAAATGACGTCACCGTGGAAAACTCTATTATTATGGACGAGGTAGTATTGAGAAAGGGCTGCAGCCTCAAGAACGTTATTGTCGATAAATTAAATGTAATTGAAGAAGGGGAGAAAATAGGGTTCGACCCGGAAAAAGACCGTTTCAGGTGCCACATAGACGCTTCAGGAATCGCCATCATCCCCAGGAGCGGCAAGCTGAAAAAAGCAAAGCGGCTATAGTTTTTTAACGGGAGAACCGCATTTCGAACAAACGTATGAACGGCGCTATACTGAGAAAAGAGATACATGACAGGATTTCCGACATCGGTGAAGCGGATATCCTCGTCGGCATTCCCAGTTATAATAATGCCCGCACCATTGGGCATGTAGTTAAGGCTGTTCAGACCGGCTTCGCAAAGTATTTCCCTGATAAAAAGGCGGTGCTGGTCAACTCTGACGGGGGATCGACCGACGGAACAATGGACGTAGTCCAGCAGACCTCGTTGGAGGATTTTCAATCCGTCCTTCTCCATCACAGGGTTGAACCTGTTTTAAAGATAGCCACGCCATATCACGGCATCCCCGGAAAAGGCAGCGCGTTCAGAACCATATTTGATATCGCATCAGCGCTGAATGTGAAGGCTTGCGCGGTAGTAGATTCGGATCTGCGGAGCATTACTCCGGAGTGGATAGAACTTCTCATTAAGCCGCTTTTTGACGGTTTCGATTACGTTGCCCCGCTTTATCACCGGCATAAATATGACGGTACCATAACGAACAGCATCATATACCCTCTTACCAGGACACTCTACGGAAAGCGGGTCCGCCAGCCCATCGGGGGCGACTTTGGCTTTTCCGGGAGATTGGCAAGGCATTATCTTGAGAAGGACGTATGGGAAACTGATGTGGCAAAATACGGCATTGACATATGGATGACAACAACGGCCATAGCGAATAATTTCAAGGTCTGTCAGGCATTTTTAGGGGCAAAGATTCATGATCCGAAAGATCCCGGTGCTGATCTCAGCGCCATGCTCTATCAGGTAGTGGGAGCGACTCTGGGGCTGATGGAGACCTATACCGATGCATGGAAGGGGATCAGGGACTCTGAAGCCGTCCCGGCTTTTGGATTTCAGTATGCTGTCGGGCTTGAACCGATTCAGGTGAATACCGAGAGAATGATCGAAAGGTTCAGACTTGGAACACGAGAACTCATGGATATCTGGAAGATAATCCTTGATAAAGATATTGTTGATTTTCTGCTTAAACTGGGGAAAACAGAGACAAAGAATTTTTTTATGCCCGACGAAATCTGGGTGGATATTATCTACAGCTTTGCGGCAGCATACCACAGGAAAGTCATCCACAGCGAGCATCTGCTGAAATCCCTCACGCCGCTCTATATTGGAAGAACTGCTTCTTTTGTGATTAATACCTGGGAGAGCGATGCCAGGGACGTGGAAGAGAAGATTGAAAATCTGTGCGTTCATTTCGAGCAAAAGAAGCCTTTGCTCATAAAAAACTGGTCATGAGTAACGGCCGTTTCATTTTAAGGCAGACAGGCACTTTGCCATCTGCTAAACTTTGCGTATAGGAGGATATAATGGGGAGCATGTTTGAAAGACTGGTCGTAGAGCCTCTTCAGAAGTTATTAGAGATGCTTATCCAATTTCTTCCCAATCTTTTTTCAGCGGTGTTTATTCTTTTACTGGGAATTGTAATAAGCTGGATTTCAAAATACATTTTGACAAGATTTTTTAAAATCCTGAAGCTCGATGAGCTTTCTGACAGGTCAGGGATCAGTAAAATGCTGTCCCGTGGCGGGATTAAAGGATCTTTTTCAACCCTTCTCGCGAAGTTTATAAGTTTTGTGATTATTTTTGCCTTTGTGATTATCTCCCTGAACAGCCTTAATATTTTTGCCATAGAGAATTTGTTCGAGAAGTTTTTCCTCTACCTGCCGAATGTTTTTATTGCGGTAATAATTGTTATCTTCGGGAGCATGCTCAGCAATTTTCTCGGGAGGGCGGCCCTTATCGCTTCAGTGAACGCGGGGTTCAAAACATCCGGCCTGATCGGCAAAGCAGTAAAGCTTACCATTTTTCTCTTTTCGGTATCGATTGCCCTTGAACAGCTGGGAATAGGGAAGGAAACCGTTGTAATCGCGTTTGCCATCATCATCGGCGGCATTGTTCTCTCACTTTCCATCGCCTTCGGACTCGGCGGCAGAGATATCGCAAGGGAGTATCTGGAAAAAAAGGTAAAAGGGGCTGAAGAAGAAAAGGACGAGATAAGCCATTTGTAGAGAAATTATAGGCAAGTGGAGTACGGACGGAAAAAGCTCTCAGGTTGTAAAACCGGGAGCTTTTCTGCTTTACTGATTCTGACAGACGTCATTGGTGCATTGAATTATCAATAAGGAGTTGCTGAATGCTTTACTGGATAGGATTCCTGGCGTGTACGTCCCTGATTGTCTATTCCGGCGTCAAACTTTCACTTTACGGAGATATACTAGCCGAAAAATCAGGACTTGGAAGGACCTGGATGGGGCTGTTTGCAATGGCTTCGGTCACCTCCCTTCCCGAACTTGTTACGGGCATCAGCTCCGTTGCGATTGCCGATGCCCCTGACATCGCAGCAGGTGACGTATTGGGAAGTTGTGTTTTTAATATGCTTATCCTCACCATTCTTGACGCGTTCTACCGGCAAACCCCTATCTCTACCCGGGCACACCATGGACATATCCTTGCCGGCAGCATCGGAATAGTGCTCCTCAGTATCGTTGCGGGGAGTCTTTTTATGGGGGATAATATTCCGCCTCTGGGATGGATTGGCGAGTACAGCCTGCTTTTTATTGTTATTTATTTTATTGCGATGAGGTTGATCTATTTTTATGAAAAGCGGCGGATAGCCGCATATATAAAAGAGGTTGCCGTTGAACTGAAATATAAAGATATATCGACTAAAACCGCTGTTGGCAATTATGTACTGAATGCCTTTATTGTCATTGTCGCAGCTGTCTTTTTGCCGATGATAGGCAAAGGAATTGCCGAGATGAGCGGTCTTGGCGAGACCTTTGTAGGAAATATCTTTATAGCGCTCTCCACATCTCTGCCCGAGGTGGTAGTCTGCATATCCGCTATCCGGATGGAGGCTGTAGATTTGGCGATAGGGAATCTTTTCGGGAGTAATATCTTTAATATATTTATCCTCGCCATCGATGATATCTTTTTCATAAAGGGACCCCTGCTTTCCCACGTAAGCCAGAACCATATTGTTTCATCCCTGTCTGCTATTGCCATGACGACGATAGCGATTATAGGTCTGACCTACCGCGCTGAAAAGAAACCGCTGTTTCTGGCGTGGGATGCCATGGGAATATTGCTCGTCTATGCGATAAATATTTTGCTCCTTTATATGTTAAAATAGCCGTCTGTTTTATGCTATGATATTTGCCATTTCCAATCTTTAACTCTGAAACAGAAGGATAGCTTTTATGATGAGGAAAATCGAAAAAGTATTGGTCGCAAACCGGGGAGTGCCGGCGGTAAGGATTATGCATACCTGCAGGGACAGGAAGATACCTACCACGGCTGTTTACAGCACTCCCGACAGGCTTTCCCACCATGTATTCATGGCAGATTCCGCAGTCCACATAGGCGAAGCCCCTCCGGTCGAGTCGTATCTCAACATGGACAGGATTATC
>JAOUFP010000507.1 GCA_029858145.1 Nitrospirota bacterium
ACCTGGTAGCATCTGGAAAATTTACCGACTTTTCACAGGGCGCCCTAAGGCAGACAGACAGTCCGCTTGATATCGCCCTTGAGGGTGACGGATTTATCGCGCTGCTTACTCCGGACGGCGAAAAATATACCCGTGGCGGAAGTTTTACAGTCGGGCGCGAAGGGTATCTGGAAACACTCGACGGCAATGTAGTTATCGACAGGCAGAACAGCCCTATCAGGCTGGACGAAGGGGCGTTTCACATCAGGGAAGACGGCTCCATAGCAGGGTCAAATGGAGAGGATATAGCTCAACTGAAGGTCGTGAAGTTTGCCGACAACGAGGTCTTGAAGAAGGAGGGTAACTCTCTTTACTTGGCTGAAAACATGGAAAACACTTCATGGTCGGATGCGATTGTGAAACAGGGTTTCCAGGAAGGGTCGAATATTAATCCGGTCTCTGAAATGGCAAAGATGATCACTGCCTTGAGGCAGTATTCCACGTTCCAAAAGGCAATACAGTCGGAAGACGATATGAATTCAAAACTTATCAACCAGGTTGCCCGGTAGTTAATAGATGAAACATGAAACAGTAAAAATATTAGGAGATAGCCAATGTTAAGATCACTTTACACAGCCGCGACAGGCATGGGAGCTATGCAGAAAAACATCAGCGTAATTTCCAACAACCTCGCAAACGTCAATACACTAGGGTTTAAAAGGAGCCGCGCGGAGTTTCAGGATCTTTTATATCAGACCGAGAGGATGCCCGGCACAAAGGCACCGGGAGGAACGCAGGTTCCGACAGGTATCCAGATAGGCATGGGCACAAAGCTGGCGGCTGTTTCGAAGCTGCACACGCAGGGTGATTTCGAACAGACCGGCAACGAGCTCGATTTATCAATTGAAGGTAAGGGATTTTTCCAGGTTTTGCAGGCTGATGGAAGCATCGGCTATACAAGGGTAGGCTCCTTCAGGCTCGATAGCAGCGGTCAGCTGGTCAGCTCGGACGGCGAGCCGCTTGATCCTTCGATCATCATTCCGCAGGACGCGATGGTCATCTCAATAGCCAAGAACGGCGAAATTTCCGTAACCCAGCCCGGCTCCCCGCTACCTAACGTTGTGGGACAGATAGAGCTTGTCAATTTTGTAAACCCCGCAGGCCTCAATTCCGAAGGGGGGGGGATTTACAAGGAGACCGAAGCAAGCGGCACACCGATGGTCGGTATTCCGGGTGAATCGGAGCTTGGAACCATCATGCAGGGATTTGTTGAGAGCTCAAATGTAAACGTCGTTGAGGAACTTACCAACATGATCCTGGCACAGAGAGCCTACGAGCTTAACTCGAAAGGGATAACCACTTCGGATGAAATGCTTCAGACGGCGACGAATCTAAAGAGGTAATAGGTAATGATTAAAAGAAGGGTAGCGAAGGCGGTGCTTTTAACAATGCTGATCCTCCCCCTTACCATCATCGCGGAGTTTTTCGCAAAGCGATCAGTCCGCAGGGTTTTAACAGGAGGGAAAGCCACATGAAAAAGCTGTTCATATTAGCCGCGTTGCTATCTGTTTTTGCTATCCCGATGCATCTTTCAGCGGCCACGCAAACGGAAAAAATTGCCGGTTCATGGGAAAATTTTTCCGAGTCTGTGAAGGATGAGGTCGAAAGTGAATTCTCTAAAGTACTAGACCCCCAGGTAAAGAGGTGGGAAATAAGCAGAATTAATCTCCCCGGAGAAGCAAATATTCCTGATGATTTCGACAATTTCAGGATTGTCCCCGTTGGCTCGCCAAGGGGCAAAAGAATATCGTTTGCCATAGAATTTCTGAATAAAGACAGCTTAATCAAAAGGTTGAATGGGACCGCCACATTGAAGGCATATGCCGACATTGTGGTCGCCCAGTCGCACATCAGCGCGGGAACATTGATCTCCCCCGACATGCTGAGTCTGGAGGAGAAGGCGGTATCTCTCCCGATTGGGGATTTTTGCACGGAACTTGCAGAAGTAGAAGGTCAGGTAGCCGAAAGACGGATTGCCGCTGGGTATGCGGTGAAAAAATCGTCGATAAAGAGCTCCCCCGATGTAAAGG
>JAOUFP010000094.1 GCA_029858145.1 Nitrospirota bacterium
CGGCAAGCTCCCCGATTTCCTTCTTTGCCGTACGGGCGCCCAACGCCTTCGCCAGATTCCGGGCACGCGCTATTACCTGAGGGACCGGGGCGTTTGGAGAACGCAACAAAGAGGCGAGGATGACGCCTTCGGTTTCATTCAGACCGGACGGTTCTTTCCCAAACAACCCCCAGGAAGCTGCGGTAATCCCCTGCAACTCACCCCTGAAGCTCACAAGATTCAGATAGGCCTCCAATATCTCTTCTTTTTTCCACTTCTTTTCAATCTCGATGGCCGTTCTTATCTGTCTTATTTTTAAGGCGAAGTCCTTTTTCCCCCTGCCGGCCCGTAATTCCTTCTTCAGGAGGGATGCCAACTGCATTGTAACAGTGCTGGCGCCCCTCTTTTGTTCTGACAGGACATTCCGTATCGCCGCTGTGCCAAGCGCCAGCCAGTCTGCTCCCCTGTGCGAGTAAAACCGCCTGTCTTCAGCACAGAGAACCGCCTTCACCAGTGCAGGGGATATATTCCGGAGTGCTGCCCAGTCAAGCCTTCTTCCCTCCATATCCACCCTGAGTTCATGAAGCACCTGCCCGTATCTGTCCAGAAGTTCGGCGTCTGACCTCCTGAAGACTTCTCTCGTTTCTTCAAATGAGGGAACAGAGGCGGCAGGATTATTAATCAGGAGAAATACGGTAACAACCGCTGCCGAAACAATGAGAATCATGAGGCCGCAGGCAGCCCAACATGCCTTGTCAGTTAATCTCATCGCTCAGTGCTCTATTCTGAAATCCTTATTCGGCAGTTCTCCGAACATCTCCGGGACATAGAGGGCTTCAGCCCTTGTTTCCGGCAGCCGGAATATGCCTTCGTTATTCAGCCGCATCGTATATTCGACCGTCCACCTGCCCTTGGGCATATACTCGTAATAAGCCCTGAAGGCCCCTGTTGCCCTCTCCTCGAAGACCGGACCGAGCCAGGTCCTGTCTTCTCCCTGCGTGAGAAGGGAGGAATCCCTGCCAAGCCCTGTGCCGAGGATCGTTGCCCCTGACGGGACGGGATCATTCACCACTACCCATGTCATATCAGACTGGGCCTCGATATCCAACCTGACCCTGACCACATCGCCGACGCTCCACCTTCCCTCCTGATTCTGCAGGACAGGAACAATGCTTTTGTGGAGCCTGTACCCGGTCGAGACAGGTTCCTTCAGAGGTATGGCAGCCAGGCTCCGGACCGTGACCCACGGCCTGCCCTGATCTTTATGTGAAAGATCCAGCGTCTTTTCACCTTCAGGCCAGCCGAACATCAAGCTTCCACCAGAGGGTTCCTCCGCCCACTTGAGTGACTTTTGCACGCTGTTTAATGAAGCCACACTGGTTCCCTTTACAGGGACCGCTTCGAATTTCTTCGAGAATTTCTCAAGCGCCAGGATTCCCCATGCGTTGGCTGTTGTAGTGGACCAATGCCCCTTGTGCTGCCTGCCGACCGCCCCGTGCAGGAGTCTCGGCATGTCCTCTTTCCACTTCTCTGCGTTCAGAAAACTAATGACCGTGCGGACAGCGTTTGAATCTGTCGATACCATCAGCCACCAGAGCCGGTCTGTCTTCTCGGTCGAAAACCCCATGGAAGTCCCCTGAAAGGAGAGCCTCGACCGTATGATCTGTTCAGCCTCTGCAAGCTTCCTTTCCCTGTCAGGAACAGCGGCGCTCCTTGAAAGCACATTGTACCAGTCCAGTACAGCAGAGGTCGGCCAGAGGTTCGGCTCTATGACAACAGAATCGAGAAATTTAACGTCGAACCTGCTGCCGCGGGAAAGCGCCTCTGCCGCGCCAAGTTTCCTTATGGAAAGATCCGCGGTCGGAAGGGCCGAATATCGTACAATCCTGCCTTCGATGAAACCGGCGAGCCCTCCTTCCATTCTGTCTTTTGCGTCCGCAGGGAGCTCTCTTCCGGCCTCATGCGATATGGAAAGGATATAAGCAGTGAGCACTTCGCTTCCGTGCATCATTGACGGGAAATATTTCACAAGGCCGTCGGAGTCCATGTACGAAGGCAGCTCTCTCATTATGCTTTTCCACATGAGATCATCCTTCAGCGCAATGGCCTTCGAGACTTTCTGCTCCATGCAGGTATACGGATAAAGGCCCATGTATTCGACTATTCCTCCGGCTTCATCGGAAAGCCGCGGGCGCAGAGAGATGCTGATTCCGCCCCTGCCCGCGATAGCGTCTTTCGGTTTTTCAACAGTGAGGCCATGCTCGCGCTCGAGCTGAAACAGAGTCGCCTGAATTACTCTTTGAGGGGTGACCTTCGCGACTTTCTGCTTCACCCTGAAAGAATCGCGCGCCTCTCCGTCCACTTCATTCACAAGGACTTCCCATTCCAGATTTTCAGCATCGAAAGGCACCCTTACATCCCAGCCCACTTCCTTTGCCTGTCCCGCGTCGAGCTCCTCTCTGATCTTTTCGAGCTGCCGCGCCGTTCCTGCTGCGGAATATCCCGCTGATATTTCCACGGTCATCTTTCTACCGGAGGCATTCCTCACCGTAAAGCCTGCCTTGAAGTCATCACCTTCCCGGACCATATCGGGAAGACCTGAAAAGAGCATCACATCCTGCGAGGTGCGGATATTCGCCTGTCCGGTACCGAAGCGGTCAGCACCGGCCGTGGCGACCGCCACGATCCTGAAGCTCGTGAGAGAATCGTTGATCGGAATTTCCACCTGCGCCTCGCCGTTTTTATCGAGGCTGACCCTCCCCTTCCAGAAAAGCAGGGTGTCGAAAAGTTCCCTCGTTGCCTGGTGGCCGCCTCCGCCTCCCTGGGGGAGTGCCTTGAGCCCGAAATGCCTCTTTCCTACGACATGCATCTGGGCGGTAGCGGTAATCACCTCATACCCTCTTTTTTTCATCATGCTTTCGAGCAGGTTCCAGCTCGTATTCGGCATCAGTTCAAGCAGGCCCTCGTCAACCGCTGCAAGCGCCACCTCTCCGCCCCTGAAGAGGCTTCCGTCCGCCTTTTTCACGCTTATTTTGACCCTGGCCTTCCCGCGCACCTTGTATGTCTCTGCATCGGAGGATAACTTCACCTTCAGCTCGTTCGCGCGCCATCCCACGTTTATCTGCCCGATGCCGAGTTTATAGGCGGGCTTCGCCAGGTCAACGAGAGCTGTAGGCCGGGCACCCGCCACCCTTCCCCGGACGCAGAGCACGGACACAAAAACATTGGGCGCGTAATTCTTTTTGACCGGAATCTCGATGACCGGCTCCTTACCCGAGAGCTTCATGACATAGGTGTCCAGTATTCCTTCCCGTTCAACAGTCACAAGGGCAGTGGCTCTTCTGAAAGGCATGCGCACCTGAAACTTCGCCTTTTCTCCCGGTTCGTACTTCTTTCTCTCTGGCAGGACGTCTATCCGGTCGCTGTCGCTTGCGTCGAACCACCAGTCGTCCCTGCCCGCTATCCAGGCCTCCTGATTGACCACCGATACCTTGCCGTCAGCGTCAATCGCCTTCGCCTGTATGATGACCGAGCCGGACACCGGCGACTTCGCTTCACAGAACAACAGCCCTCTTGAATCAGTTTTCCCTTCACAGACCGGACCGGTCTTTTTGGTCTCGGTCATATGCTCATACGAATAAAAGCCGCCCATCAGCCTTCTCCTGTGTGAATACATCGCCTTTTGAAACAGCTCTGCTTTCATATCCACATTCTGAAGCGGTTTGCCTTTCAGATCGAGGGCCACAAGATGGAATTTGAAAGACTCCGCCGAAGCTTCCCATGAGTCCATTTTGATCCCGGTAATAATGCGTGACGGCCAGATGTCTATTTTCCGCGAAACAGTCAGAATTTGTCCGTTCGGGTCCCTGAACTCCATTTCAGCGGCTGCTTCCTGGGGATAAGGTTTACGGGGGATGCCGGTAATTTTTGCGCGGGCGCTCCCGCCTTCACCAAGGGTAAGTTCGACAGTATGAATCTGCTTTTCCGGTCGCCTCATTCCGGATAGTCCGTCACCGTCCTCGTCCGGGGAGGAAATGGCATCGCCTTCCCCTTCATCATAATATTCTTCTCCCCTGCGCGTCCTCTTCTTGCCCTCTCTGACCTCGCCGTTTGAAAAGGTAAACCCCTCATAATCATCAAAGCTCAGAAATTTTTTCCCGGTTTGACTTCTCAGCCTGACCGGCAATCCCTGCGCCCCGCCCCCTGAGAGGTAAGAGACCTGAAGGTCTGCTTCTATTTCATTTTTATCAACAACAGGCTCTGAAACCGGCTGTATAGAGCCTTTCATAATCGGGACCTTGTATTCTTCCACCCTGAATGAACCGGATCCATATTCTTCCTGCCCGTAGCGGGTCTTTTTGCCGGCTGCAAGGGTTATCGCATAGTTTCCGAGTTTTGCCTCTTTGGGGATCGCCCAGGTGTTTTCTGCGATCCCGTTTGCGGAATCCCATCTGAGGGGAAATACATAGGTCTGGCCGGTCCCGTAATGCTCGATTTTTACGCTTCCGGGAAGTTCGTCCGGCTTCACAAGGGAAAAGTTCCCGCTTGTCCGCTTCCTTATAATATGCTTCATATGTACAAGTTCCCCGGCGCGGAACAAAGGCCGGTCGAGAACGGTATGAGCGGTGAGAGGCCCACTGTAGTCTCCCATCGGCAACTGGAAACGCCAGGGTTCAATGCCGTCGGTCCATTCGGAATTCACAAAAGACATGTCATCTTCGGTCTTTGCGAATACAAACAACCCTCCCGCTCCACTGCAACGCGGCAGGTCATACGCCACGGGGAGAGAGTTCTTAACAAGAACCGTGCCGTCGGGGCCGGATCTTCCCTCCCAGAGCACCTTGCCCTTGCAGTCGCGGATATTTAACGAAACGTCCTTCACAGGCTCTCCGGTATTCAGTGCGGTCACCCAGACAAGAGAATTTTCCCGTCCCCGCTTGAAATGCACGGACAAATTTGTCACCAGCGCGGCGCTGGATACATACATGGGTTGCGGCTTGCCCAGAAGCGATTTGCCGAGAATAAGGCTTTCAACTTCAACGATATAGAATCCCGGTTTTTTCAGCGGGATGCCTATGACTTCAAACGCCTTTTCCCCATTAAGCTTCGGAAAATCAATATCCTGCGCCCTGCCGTCTTTTTTCAGCAGCGAAGTCTCACGGTTAGTCCGTTGCGCCGAACTGAAACGCTTCAGTATTTCGGTTTCGCTTTCCAGTTGCTCTATCTTCCCTTTCAATACACCCCTGATGTTCCTGCCCGCTTCGGGCATAACCTTTTCAAGCGTCTCTGCCGCCCCCAGCGCAGCTTTTTCGAAGTCTTCCAGTGCCTTGTCTGCCGTTCCTTTTTCAGCCCTGATTTCGAAAAGGCGCGTTCTGATCTGCGCTTCGATATTGCGCACCGTAATCGGGAGAAAAGGGTCATCCTTCTCTAATATCCCGAAATCAGCGGCAAACTTTGCCAGAGGGGGGTAACGGCCTGTGTTTACCTTCAGGGGAAATTTATCCTTGTTGAAGAGCTCTCTTCCCGCGTCGTCTTTGACGCCGTCCGGCATTTCGATGAGAAACTGCATATTCTCCGGAAACGGCCCTTCAAAAGAGACAGAGTAGACATAATCGGACTTGTCGTCCGGAATGACCGCCGAATATGTCCTCATATAGTTTCTCAAGACGATCTTTTCTGCCTCCTGCCGGGAGACCGGAGCGGAAAATTCCACGGTCATCGGAAGAAGCGGGATGCAGCCTGCATCCTTGTTCTCGCGCTCGCAGGAGAGGCGCGCGGTGAAAGGACTCCTCGATCTGAATGTGAGTGTCTGATCTTCCGTTGTCCTGACGCCGCTTGCGGAGGATACCCCTTTGCCCCAGACAAGCTTTACGACTCTGTCATTGGGGAAATGTCTCCTGCACTGGACAAGCGTCGCAAATTCAGAAGGCGGTTCTCGATAATCAAGGACCCCGATGATCTTTTCTTTCTCATCGTCTCCGAGGACGCGCACACCCACCCGTTCATTGATATCTTCAATCGAACACCACACACGTGAAACAACAGATTCATCTGTCGGTTCCGCATCCGTGTAAAGAACAAAGATCTGGTCTTCATCAATGCGCCACCCTTCGCCGGGATAGGATTCTATTACGGCCGGCCCTCCCGTGGAAAAAACAAACGTCCGCACACCGCTCAGGCTCTGCCCGGAGAGCGTCTTCAGATCAGGCCTGAGGCTGAACTCGCACCCGACACCTGCGGGTACATCCTTTTCAAAGTCGTATATCCAGTTTTTCGCGTCCGCCCATCTGCCCCGTCCTTTTTGAGGGCATTTTATATCAAAAGGATCCGCAGCCCTGAAATCACCGAATGTGACCATCTGCTCTGAAAATCGCACGCGTACCTGGCGCACTCCTTTGACCACACCCTGAGGGCTGAAAAGTTCAACCTCGGGTTCCCCGGCATATGCCAGGGTCACTGCAGTAAGGAGCATGCAAAGAAGCGCTGATAAAGATAGTATTCTCACTGTTTCCTCCGCAATCAATTTATCATCAACTAAGAGTAATGCTGTCCTGAAAAATCCCGAAAAAGGCGGCATGAAGTGAATCCGGGCTATTCATATTCTGATTGTCCCCTCCAGATACAGCACCGCCCTGCCGCAAATCTTCACCCGTTCCCCATCGTCAGCACAGAACAACTCGCCTCCTCGCCGGGACAGCTGCAGGGCATACAGGACGCGCTTGCCGAGCACCCCCGACCAATAGGGGACAAGCACGCAATGTGCCGAGCCGGTCACCGGGTCCTCCGGAATGCCGACCCTGGGAGCGAAGAAGCGCGACACGAAGTCACTTCGTTCGCCCTTCGCGGTCACGATAATCCCCCGCCGTTCTATTCCGGCCAGGGCAGTCAGATCCGGCTGCAGTCTCCTGATTGTGTCTTCGTCCGGCAGCACAACCAGCATGTCTTCTTCAGATCCGAATATCTGCTCTGCGGCAGCACCAAGCGCCTTTTCAAGTCCTTCGGGGATTGCCTGTGGGACCGGCGGTCTGGAGGGAAAGTCCATCTCGATGAGTTGTTCTTTCCGTGTCACGAAGAGCTGGCCGCTCTTTCGCGTTTGGAATATAACGGACTGACCAGGCCAGTCCAGATGGTTGAAGAGAAGATATGCGCTTGCCAGCGTAGCATGCCCGCAGAGCGCGACCTCTGTGACAGGAGTAAACCACCTCAGGTCATAGCCCTCCTTGTTGCGAACGAGAAAAGCGGTTTCGGACAGATTATTCTCTGCCGCTATGGCCTGCAGCAGGTGGTCATCCAGCCAGCCCTCCAGCAGGCATATGGCCGCGGGATTCCCTGAAAAGACTTCGGAGGTAAACGCATCGACCTGATATATCGGGATCTTCATTTCTTTTTTCCCATAGGTGATAAAATTCAGCAGCAACCTTCGTGTTGCGTCGACGTCTCATAATTCACAATTGAAAATAGCATTTTCATCCCTGATTATCAACCTTAAACCTGAGAATACCCCTCTGCCCCATAATCCTTATATTTTGCTATTATGAAGGATGCACGTTATGTTCAACTACAGGAAGGCATTCTACGTCGCTGTCATCCTCTTCTGGCTCGTTACCATGGGCCTTCTCCTCCAGAGGCACTACGGCGCGTTCAGCCTTTCAGGCCAGGGACTTCAGAGTTCTTTCATTTCTCCGGATATCTCTGAAGAACAGTGGATGGGGGTGTACCTGAACGGCAAAAAAATTGGTTATCTGTCGCGCAAATTATCTCCAGCAGATAACGGTTACACCATGGATGAAACCTTCCGGATAAAAATGATCGTCATGGGAACTGAGAAGGATGTTGAGACACTTTTACACGCGAAACTCGACAGAGACCTTAAGCTGCTCTCTTTCAGCGCGCAGATTAGGGGTGACCTCGGCATCGCTATCTCCGGCGAGGTCCACGGGAGTAATCTCTTGCTCTCGATTGTCTCAGGCGGCGTAAAATCAGAAAAGAAAATCCGCCTTGCTGAAGCACCCACCTTGAACGGCCCCGGCGTCACAGGAATGCTCAGGGGACTGCATCCCGGAGACCGCATCAGCGTTCCGACATTTGACCCGACTCTTATGGGCGTTGAAGATATCGAATTAAAAATCTCCTCGAAAGAAAGCATCATGTCGATGGGAAAAATGCAGGAGGCTTATAAAGTAGACGGAAACATGAAGGGCATGGAGTTTACCGTCTGGGTTACGGAAAAGGGAGAGGTCCTGCGGGAGGAAAGCCCGATGGGTTTTCTCCTCATCAAGGAGGCAAAAGAGAATGCGGTAAAGATCGCCAGGCCTTCCCTTGATCTCATCTCCCGGATTGCCGTCCCTTTCAAAATGAAACTCTCTGCCGAGCCTTCCTATCTCATGGTGAGGATCGCCGGCATTGACTTCAGGGGGCTTGAACTCGACGGAGGCCGGCAGAAGTTGAACGGAAACGTTCTCGAGATTCACAGAGAAGTAATTGATTCAGGAATGAAAAAACAAAGGCCGGAAATCAGG